>JBBRBO010000096.1:0-16049 GCA_038205805.1 Desulfomonilales bacterium | reverse complement strand
GGTTTTTCCAACCTCTTGCTCAGAAACGTAATCTTCGCCGAAACAAGGCATTTCCTCCTTGAGCAAAGCCGGTTTCGGCCATGGTATAATTCGCATGAAAGTCTCGCGTCCGGGATGCCACGTACAATGACCACATGGAAGCTTTTTCTTTATGGGAGTTGCTCCCCTTGTCCGGAGGGTAAGCGTCGGCTTCAAGTTAAAGGTTCGTCGGGCAGTATCCGCACATCCTCCTGACAAGGGGGATACAGGAGGTTCATCCTAAATCTGTCCCTTTCCTTGAATGCTTTCGTCCTTCGTTGTGACGATAAGTCATGGTCGTTCTTGGAGAGGGTTTTGGGGAGAAACGTCTTTCAAGCAGATTCTCCCCAATATCACTTCTTTTTCTTTTCTTTCGCGGTGAACGTCGTTCCTAAAGTGACGGCGCACCCCAGCTTCTTGACACAAGCGGCTTCACCGGCTGTAGGGACAATCACAACGAGCGCGTCCCACAGTTGCCGGTCAATCACGAGATCGCCTTTGATGCGCCATTCCCGTTCGTCTCTCCAGGCTTCCGCTTGGTGGAGGTGCATGTCTTCGGGATTCATGGAGTGAGCGGCCGCTTTGGACTGATAGACGACCTCGCGTGCGCCGAGTGACTCCAGATCTTTGCGTGGGAAAGCAATGCCGTACGGCTCGAAAGACCATCGGAGCAGCCCCGGACGCCAGTGAATTATCTCCCGTAGCTCATTCGGGCCGAGTTCCGTAAATGGAGTGACCGGGATGGACCGGTAGATCATTCCGTGGCCGCCGCGGATGCGCCGCTCCGTGAGTATCCGTAGAAGCGTGTCCAGGGCCGTGTGACGACAGCCCTCACGGTTTTGCGCCACGGAAGCGTAATAGTTCGCCAAGCTCTGACCCGGCCACGGCCCCGGAAACGCGCGCGTATAATGGAAGAGATAGTCTCCCTGGTGCGTGAAATCCTTAAACCGAGGCGTGTTTTCGTCTTTAGAGTCATCCTGCGCAGGGACGGCCTCCGAAAAAGGCGCCTTCTCCGGGATCGTCGGCGGCAGGCGCACGGAGGAAGGAGCTGTTTCCATTCGGAGCCGCACGATGCGCTCCATCACGCCGCCTTTACGGACCTGTCCCACGTAAATACGCCGACTGAGCGCAGCCACCCATGAATCCCTGATAGGCATACGCTCGCTTCTCGAAAGGGAGCACACCGGCGAGAAGGGAGAAACGAAGAGGGTTTGTCGGTACTCGAAAAACCCGGCGTATTTCTCCGTAAAGGCGGCAAAGCGCTTTGAGAGCGTGAACGGCAAAGGTTCAGGACACACTATGACAAGCGGTTTACCCTTGCGCATGAGGGCGCTCATTTCGTATCCCGCCGCGTCATAGCTTGCTACCAGTGCGTCGTCGCTCCGCTCGGATCGAAAAATCTCTTGGGTGAGCCGTAACCATTTAGTTTCAGGGTGAATTGTCTTCGAGCAGCGTGAGTGAAGAATGCTCCACGTCGAGAGCTTGAGAAGAGTCGTGTCCCCAAGGGTGTACAACACCGTGAGAGGCGGTGAACCCGGCATGGACTCCATACGCCACATGGCCGACAAGCCCGCATTCATCCATGAGTCCGCCAGAGCTGCGGCGCTGCGACGTTTGGAGCCTGATAAGCGCGTATCCAGACGATCTTCCACTGCGGAATAGATCTCGGATTCGTCGGAAGGCGGGAAGCGGCTCAATGTGTCTTGGAGTTCCCTAAGCAGCCCCCGTTGTTCAGTGGTCCAGGAATCGGACGCGCTGAACAGGGCGGCAATCAATAGGAGGCTACGCGCAGGGTCCACGTCGTCGGCGAGTTAAATGTTTATGATGTTTTCGATATCGTCTTCAAGCACATAAACGGATCCGTCGGTGTCGGCCATTAATGTAAGCGCCTGGGAGACGAAATATTTCATATCGCTGAGGACAACGACCTTCCCGGAGATACGCTGAAGCGAAGACAGCTCCTCCTCGGTGGCTTTCCACGGGATTTCTTCTTGGTCCAAGACGTAGTTTCCGTTCCAATGGGTGTTGTAGGATGTGCTCGTTTTTCTTAAAAGATCCTGGATCGTGGCGATCTCTTCCGATTCTATTATGGGGGTCAAGTCCTCGTGAAGACGAATAGGTATAACGAGCAGCAATTTCTTGATTGTTTCAGGCATAACGTGTCCTTATAAAGTAGGTTAACCGTTCGCCGGCGCGGAGCCGTCTCAAACCGGTCACCTTGAATGCGTTGTGTTTATCCTAACGCATAGCAGGGGTTCTCTATTACGGCAAGCTGATGGCTAAGGATTGGTTCATTTTTCCATGAATCTGCCGAGACGCGCCGTCAAGCTTCATGCGGATTCCGCCCGCGTTTCCCGTTTGTACGTAAAAGCTTTCCTTTGCGGTGAATTTTTGACGATCACCCGGTGACATTATCAGCTCTTCGGCGGGACCGTTGTCCGGGGCCACTCGGACCCATGCGTTGGCTATAGCGGAAATCTCCAGAGTCTTGCGCGAAGAGTCGGCCTTGCCGGTATTCACCAGCCGTATACCGCCGGAGGAATCCGAGCCCCCGCGGCCGGCCGAAAGATCAAAACCTGTAGCGGGTGCGGCCGTTGACACCACCGCCGCGGACTTGCCCCCGGATTTCGAGAATACGGGAGCGATCACCCGTACAAAGACAGTGGTGAGTAAAATCCCAATGGAAATCACGCCGGCGAAGGTGAGAACTATCGTAAACAGAGGATTGCTCACAATAGTACCCCTAGGGGGTTTGTTAAACACTACCCGTTCCGCTTCCTGGTAATCTCCTATATTCTTCGAGCCTGCGAGAGCAGCGAACTGCTCGAGGGCTTCGGCGGGTGGAATGCCCACCTCTTGAGCGTACGACCGAACAAAGCCCTTTACAAAGACCAGAGGCGGCAAGAGATCATAACGGTCACGCTCCAGCGACTCGAGGTTGGTTAATGCGATCTTCGTCGCCTCGGCGATTTCTTCCAGGCTCTTGTTTTTTTGTTCTCGTAAGCTTTTTAGGTAGTGTCCGAATGATTCCATTTTTGTTACCGTGTCGGCTATGGGAGCCTAAAAAAAGTGGAATGGGTTGCATATTGTGAGGCCGTAGCGTTTTATCTTTACTGCCCACTCCGAACCGGAAAGAAGGGAGTTGCTTATGCTGTGGGTCTTATTACCCGATACGTAATTTCAAATGCTTGCAGAGTTCCTACTGAACCGTTACCGTCATTAGATCCCTGGAGTCGTCTTACGTCAAGGCATTCACCGCGAGTCGCCGTTCACCGTCTAATGAAAAGAGCCCTCAGCGAGTGGTTTTTCGTCAAGTAACCCCAAGGTCGGCTTAGGAGTCCCGTAACTACGGTGACTCTATAGCTCAAGTGTTTGTTTTACATGAAACACGAAAGCTAGTAAGCTGAAATCCTGAAGCTTTGGTGAACTCGTACGTTCCCCGTTCACCCAAAACGCTTGTGTGTTCATTATTCCCGGATTCCATTATCATTCCGAAAACCAATGTTCAAGAGTTTATTTTCTTCTACAATATTCTTTATGCAATACCGGCGGATTTTTGTTCGAAATAATCCTCTTTTAGTTGTTCTCATTTTTCTAACCGCCGGCATTTGCTATGGAATTTTAAGTGCGCGCTCAATTCCCGAATATGGCGGCATTCTTCTCCTGTGTACGCTTGTCCTGAACGCCGTTCTTCTCA
This sequence comes from Desulfomonilales bacterium, assembly GCA_038205805.1. Taxonomy (GTDB): domain Bacteria; phylum Desulfobacterota; class Desulfomonilia; order Desulfomonilales; family Desulfomonilaceae; genus JBBSBY01. The sequence goes on along the minus strand of JBBRBO010000096.1, from coordinate 12,334 downwards.
GGATGATGTGGTCACGTCCAACGACCCCGCAATCTCTCGATGGCCACTCTCTTTTTTGGAGCCGCATCTTCCCTGCCTCGTGTTGCGCGCTCTTCTTCGCCGTCGGAGCCTACAGCGCCGGGCTCAACGAAAAGTACGGAGAGGATTTCACCCCCAGTGTGGGCAAGCAGGTGGTCCATGCGGACGTCTCCTCATTGCTGTCCACAGGTATCGGCCGCAAAGTCCTGCTCCTCAGCGACGGAGCCAACGCGTACACGGGCGCGCCTTTCCCCGGATATGGACGGCTATCGCTTCGCGACAACGAACTCACCTTGCGACCCGGAGACCGCATCTCCTTCGTGACCGCGGTTAGGCGACCCATGAACAGAGGCAATCCCGGTGAATACGACTGGGAGGCGGATTGTAAAAGCAACGGAGTCCTCTGGTTGGTCTCAGTTCAGGGCAAGGATGCTGTGGCGCTCCTTACGCGCGGATCACCGTATTCACCCGCCGCGTTGCTGTTTCGGCTGCGTGAGGCCATGAACACGTTTCTCACGAATGAGTCGGGCAGAGGACTCACATGGCTGCTGGGTTCCTGGTACACGGAGCGATTCGCAGCTCCGAATAGGGCCTTCATGAAGGCCGTTATAATCGGCGACCTTGGAGAAATGGATTACCCTCAGCGAAAGGCCTTTTCCGATTCGGGATTAGCGCATATATGGTCCGCTTCCGGTTCCCATGTGGCTATTGTGGGCGCGCTTGCCGTGTCCGTGGCTGCGGCGATGATTTGGGTTTTCTCGTGGCCGCTCTATTGGACGCCCTTTCGCAAGTTTGCGGCGCTTCTGTCTGCGCCTGCCATTGTCCTCTATTGTTTGCTGGTAGGTGGTAAACCACCGGCGATCAGATCCATGATTATGGGATTGGTGGTGGCTGCGGCGATTCTCTCGGATAGACCCTGGAATTCCATAAACAGCCTTGCGGCTGCGGCCCTGCTGATACTCCTGCTGAGCCCTTTGGCGCTCCTGACGCCCAGCTTTCAGCTTTCATTCGCTGCTGTTGCGGGGATTCTCCTGGTTCAACCGTGGAAGGAGTTGGGGGAGGGCGATGAGGATGACCCCAATCCCTCAAAAGGCCGCGCCGTCCTACGGTGGATGAAGGTGGCCGCTCTTACGTCCCTGGCGGCTACCATAGCGGTGAATCCTCTCATAGTGCAGGCATTTCATTCTTTTCCCGTGTATACCTTGCCGGCCAACATGTTCGGTGAACTCTTCATGAGTCTCGGACTCTCCATCAGTTTGTGCGCGGTCGTGGTGGGTTTGGTGTGGCCGAGCTTGGGAGCCGTCGTGCTGATGCCTGGTGAACTCTTCTGCGGATTGACCGTCGAGACGGCCCGATTTTTTGCGGGATTGCCCTGGAGCGTCCTGTATTTTCATCACATGAGTCCCATGCGGTTTCTCGTGTGCGTGGCGGGTTCCGGAGCGCTCATTTATTGCTTACGGCGGCGATCTCTTCGAGGATTCATTGCGTGTGCGGCGGTCCTGGGCGCGCTTGCAGGCGGGGCCGCGCTCATAGGCCGCGTGTATGGAGCGCCCACCACGCTGAAGGCTGTTTTTCTGAATGTGGGCAAGGGAGACGCGGCCCTGGTCACCACTCCAGAGGCTAAGACCTATCTGATAGACGGCGGCTTGACGAATCCCTACTTCGATTCAGGGACCGGCATTGTCCTGCCGTCCTTGGCCTATTTCGGGATGAATTCCCTTGACGGCGTCATTATGACCCATGCGGAACAGGATCACATGGGCGGCCTCATGGCAGTCGTGAAAAGCCTCCCGGTGAAGCGCTTCATCTGGAATTCCGTCACGCCGAACCAACCGTATCTCAAGGAGCTGCTTGGGGAGGCGGCTAAGGCTCGGCTCGCTTTGACCCATGTAGATCGCACGTGTCGGGTCGATTGGACCTGCGAATCGACAATACGGTTTCTCAACGCAACGCCTCGATTGGATCGTAAGCCGTCCCATAAGGATCTGAATAACGAATGTGTATTGTGCCGCTTTCAATACGGCAAGGCATCCATGCTCTTTGCCGGCGACCTGGAATGGGAAGGGGAAAGGGAGCTACTCGAAGCGGGAGTTGACGTCTCCGCCACGGTGCTCAAGGTGGGGCATCACGGCGGAAAAACCACATCGAGTGACGAGTTCCTTGAGGCTGTTCGGCCCAAGATCGTCGTTCTTTCGGCGGAATATCCTTCCTCCGGGGGATTGCCCAACGCCGCTACCCTCGAGAGATTGCGGCGCAGCGGCGCAGACATTTTTTGGACGGGCAGGGACGGCGCGGTCACCATAGAAACGGACGGCTCAACGGTCTTTGTTTCCACGGGGAAGAGCGGCCCCGACGGCGTGAGGCTCTTTCGAAAGCCGTACCCGCTCGGTGAGCGACGAAGCTAAGATTCTGAAACGGTATCAGACAAGACAGGAGTATCGCTTTCCCCGTCTGTGGCACAGAGCCGCTCAATGAGTTCCGAGAGCACGTCGATTCCTACGGGCTTGGTGAGCAAGGCGTCAACTCCGGCTTGAACTCGTGCGGTCTGATCAAGGTCGTCGTCGCACCCGGTGAGAACAATGAATATGGGCTTTTTGGCTCTTTTTCGAGTGGCTCTCTCTTTAAGACGCTTGCCCACTTCCCATCCCGACATACCCGGCATACTGAGATCGCTTATCACCACATCCGGTGAATTCTCGGCGGTAAGCTTCAGGCCCTCGTCTCCCGAGAGTGTGGTAAAGACCCTGTGTCCCAAGAGTTCGAGGCCGCACTTTAAAAGATCTAATATATCGGGAAGATCATCAATTATGAGGACTGTTAATTGTCCGGAAACGTCATCGTCCGGGAGGACCTCGTCCGAAGAACAAGAGGTCTCCGCCCGAGGAAGAATAATCGAGAAGGTCGAGCCTTTTCCCTCTACGCTGTCCACCATTATGATGCCCCCATGCTCATCTATAATCCTGCGGCTGGTGGCCAAACCTAATCCTCGGCCCGGTTCAGCGCTGGTGGTGTAAAAAGGGGTAAAGAGGCGGTTGATGTCGCCGCTGCGTATACCTTTGCCGGTATCGCTTATGGATAACCGAACCGTGTCGCCTTCTATGCGAGTTCTGATCTCGATCTTTCCGCCCTGGGGCATGGCGTCTACCGCGTTTCGTATGAGATTGAGCGTCGTGTCCATCAGCTCATGCCGAATGCCTTTCACCGTGCAGTTCTCCGCATACGACTCGCTCAGAGACAGATGAAGTCCACTTTTCTGGGGTTGACTCTTCCAGACGGGCTCAGCCAGACGAACAGTTTCTTGCGCCAGGGCGCTGAGATCGAAAAGCTCCGGGGTTCCAGTCGGTAAGGTGACGCTTGTCTTTGCAAATCGGTTGAGCTGCCGAACCGTGTCGGCGCCCGCCCGTGCGGTTTCCAGTATTTGGGTCAATATTCCTGGAAGAGTTTCATGCTCCTTGGCCTCAAGATAGAGAGCGGCGAGGTTCACATTCCCAATAATGATCTGAAGGAGGTTATTAAAGTTATGCGCAATCCCCATGGAGAGGTCCACTACCGCCTTGTACCGAGTGGTTTGCAGGGCCATTGCTTCGACCATTTTGCGGTCGGTGACGTCAAGCATGTATTCAATGACGCTCCGTACGTTTCCCTGCTCATCGAACACCGGGTAGCCGTGAACCTCCAGTATGGTTCGTTCTCCGTCCGGTCCTTCTTGGAGATGTTCGAAGACGATGGGTTCTCCCTTTCTCTTTACACTTTGTACAGGACATGGGTGGTCCAAGTGTGAACAGGGCGCGGTTTGACCTTGGCATACTTCAAAGCAGCTTTTTCCCGGTTTATCGCACCGCCGCCTACCCGCTGTATTTGACAGCTCGATCGTATAATCGGCAGCGTTAATTACTACGAAGGGATAGGTCAAAGACTCCAAGATGGTGGTGAGAAACCGGTTTTGCTCTCGGATAGTATCTTCGGCGACCCTGCGCTCGGTGGTGTCCCGAGCAGATCCCACCGTGCCGATTAATCGGCCGGCCGCATCGAAGAGCGGGGTCTTGAAAGTTTGGAACCATTTTGCGCCTTCAGGGGCCATAATGGGCTCTTCCACGATCTTTCGCGTGCCTTTAGCCATAACCTCAAGATCGTCACGCCGGTAGCTCTCCGCTAAATCCTTGGGCCAAATGTCGAAGTCGGTCTTATCCAGGAGATCTTCAGGGGATTGCATTCCGCATTGGTGACTAAACGCCTCGTTCACCAACAGGAACACCCCGTTGGCGTCCTTCATCCACAGGAGGTCGGGTATATGCGCAAGGATGGCGTGGAGTCGCCTCCGATGTTCGGCTATCGCGTTTTGGGACTGTTTATGGTCCGTGATGTCCCGCGCTATTACATGGAATCCGACAACTTCACCATTTTTTAAGAGGGTCTGCACCGTTGAGCCGAACCAGATTACTGCTCCGTCCTTGCGGAGTATGGGTATTTCATAGTAGGTCTCAGGGATCTTTTTCTCTCGCTGACGGATGAAAAAATCATCCACGGCATTCCTAAGTTCCGGCGGGACTAAGTTTAAACAACTCGAGCCTATTAGTTCATTTGGAGAATACCCGGTTAACTTCAGCGCCGTAGGGTTGAGGAACTGAAACTTTCCGTAGGCGTCCGTGCGGCCCACCAGATCTCCTGCGGAATCCACCAATTCCCTATATTGTTCTTCACGTTCGACGAGGAGGCGCACGGCTACGTCCCGCTCATCCTCACGTCCGCGGATGTGGCGGTGGGCGAGCAAAATCCCCACAATACCCAGCGCCCAAACAGCGCCGTATGACCCGAGAACCAAGCTGCGTTGCCCTTCATAGTGGCTTAGAATATGCTCCATGGGCAGAGAAACGCTCTCGCCGCCGATGATGTCCCCTATATTGTATCCTTGGGCCGAGTGGCATTTGAGACACGCCGGTTCCACCACAAGGGGTTTCATGTATCGCAGAAAGGGTTTTCCATTGATGGACGCTAATTCCACCACCCTGTTTACGCCATGCTGGAACTTATTGAGAGCGGCTGTTTCCCATGGATCGGGCGCGTTCTCAGGCCGGAGGGGTTTCAAGCTGGTAAGGCGTGCGTGTATGTCGTACGCGTCGGAATAATACTCGTGAATCCTGCGCATCATATATGCGGCGTTCATCAACGTTAACTGATTTCCGGAAGGAGTCTCTACATTCTGTTCAGGCACATGGGAAAGGTAAGGATTCGGCGGGGTGTGGGGATTGACGAAGACGTAAATTCCCCCTTGACTCGCCGCCCAGGTTCGGAACGCCTGATTTTTGTTGAAATGAGTCTTTACCGTCTCCGAAGCGAGACTCATGGTGTCCGAGTAGATGGTGTGTACCGTCCAGAGGCAAAGCCCTAGAAGCGTGAGCGTCCACAAGGCGCAGGCAAGCCACACATAGCATTTGAGCAGATTGTTTCCCGAACACAAGGAATCTTTCATGGCTTACCTGTCCATGTCGGGACACAGCCAAGGGAAAGCGGATGGATCGGCTAAATATCCCCCCGACTGACGAGCGCCCGCGGCCGGCTATCACCGGCATTCGGTCTCTATGTGATTACAACGACCCTCACACTCTATGGATAACGTATTCCATCTGGTATACTACATTTACACTAGCGCGCCGACGTCGAGACGGCTCTGCGCCGCCCCAGCAAATTATTATGAATTCAAGGCGGTAAAAGATCCCCTACAGTCTAATACAATGGGGTGAGCAACACAAGAAATTAAGACAGACAACCCCCTTACCGCATAATGGAGTCGCCATGATAGCATCGGCGTACGAATACCACCGCCGCACCTCGTATGATCGCCGTTCCATGTCTGGCCACTACTTGGATTGGGCCAATCAACCCTCGGTCTTCAAGAGCTACCCGGGAACCCCGCAGGTGGCTTTGAAGCCGGACGTCTCAGCCCTTCAGGAACGTCAACAGATCGGTCCTGCACACCTAAGTATGGACATTCTCGGGCAGATACTCCTTTTGACCCATTGCGTCACCGCTACGGCTCGGCATGGAGCAGGAGAGTTTTATTACCGCTCGGTAGCCTCAGCCGGAGCCTTGTACCCCTTTGAGCTGTATGTGGGCCTGAGAAACATTGACGCCGCGCAACCCGGCCTTTATCACCACAACGTCAAGGACCAAGCCCTGAGTATGTTGCGTGAAGGCGACATCGCCTCGGAGCTCAAAAAGATATGCGGACACGCCCCACAGTTGAGCTTTCTTATCAGCGCCATCTTCTTCCGCAGTTCCTGGAAGTATCGGGATCGCGCGTACAGATACCACTTGCTGGATTCAGGGCACCTCCTGGAGAACCTGACCCAGGCCCTGAGTTTTATGGGATTGCCCCCCAAAGTCCTCTACGACTTTGATGACGCGGCTGCGACCGATTTTCTCGGTCTGGATGCGGCGAAAGAAGCGCCCATAGTGATGTGCGTCGTGGATGCGCCCGAAACCGACCACGACTCGGCTGAACCCGCGAAGCTCATCGGGGAGAAGGCGGATCTCGCAGCGCAGTCAACGGTTTCCCAGAGAGAGGTAGAGTATCCCCTGATCTCCACCGTCAGCGGGTTGACCCGTCGGGGCGGGCAAACCCAGGAATCATTCACCGTGGGGAGGCGCTTAGGGCTCCAGGCCGTCGCCGAGTCCATTCAGCTCAAACCCGCATCGGCGAACCCGCCGCTACCGTACCCCAAAGCGCTCTTCAGACGGCGATCTCTCCGGAATTTCACGAAAAAGGAGATGTCCTTCGGCCAATTCTCGTGGATCGCTCACGAGCTTGCTGAGGACATGCCGGCTACTTCCCGTGTGATTACCATAGGCGCCCTTATCGAGCGTGTGGAAGGCGTGACCCCCGGGTTTTACGTCCTTACGGACGACGGAGCGGCTATTACCCCGTGCGCTCACGGGGAATTTCTCACTCGATCCGCACATATTTGCTTGGATCAAGGCTGGCTTGTCAATTGTGCGATCCACTTCGTCTTTTTGACGAATATCGGCGCTATAGAAGATCAATTCGGCCCTCGGGCCTATAGATACGCCATGCTGTGGGCCGGGGCTCTGGGCCAACGGATCTACGTCGGCGCCACGCGGCTGGAGCTGGGCTGTTGCGGGATAGGGGCCTTTTACGACCGTGAAATGGCCCAACTCCTCGGCGTCAATGAAGACTCCCAAGCGCTCTACGTGCTCGGAGTCGGACCTGTTACTAAAGTACTCTACTAATTACTGCATAAGGAGGTTGCCGTGCTGGACAAACTCAAGGCCTATTTGACCCCTGCGGAGTCCATAGACGCGGGACAGGCGGAAGATTTCCGTTTAACGCACCCTGAAGGCTCCTACACTGTCTTGGACGTTCGTCAACCCAGTGAATATGAGCAATCGCACATTCCGGGCTCGAAGCTTATCCCTCTACCGAATTTGTCGGATCGTCTCGATGAGCTGGATCATCACAAACCCGTGGTGGTGTATTGAGCCATCGGCGGGAGGAGCCGAGTTGCGGCTCAAATGCTCTCAGGTCGGGGATTTACGAAGGTCTACAACTTGTCGGGCGGTATTAAGGCGTGGGACGGCTTAACCGCCGAAGGTCCCGTGGAACTGAACCTGAATCTCATTCAGAAAGATCCGTCCCCGCTGGGAATCACGAAATCGGCCTACGGTATGGAACAAGCTTTAGGGGATTTCTACCGAAAAGTGGCTCACACCACGGACAATGCGGAACTCAAAGACTTGCTCACGAAGCTCGCCTCCATCGAGGACAAGCACAAGGACTATGTCTTTTCTCTCTACACCGAAGTGGCTTCAGGCCCGGAGGACCGATCCGCATTCGAGAAGACCGTGAACACTGAAGTACTCGAGGGCGGGTACAACGCCGAGGAGTACATGGAACGCAACAAGAAGTTTCTCGCATCACCGGCCGGCGTCCTGGACTTGGCCATGATGCTCGAGGCCCAAGCCTTGGACCTCTACCTGCGTTTTGCGGATGTGGCGGAAAAGGCCGGCGCCAAAGAGATACTCTTCAAAATTTCCGATGAAGAAAAAACCCACCTCACCGCGCTGGGAAATCTGCGAGCCAAGTACTAGCGGAAAACACACTCAAAGAGGTAGTTTCGGGGAGAAATGTCTCGAACGAAGGCTTCTCCCCGCACCTCCACAGGCGATAACTTGAGAGGCAATTTACTCGTTCTTATACCAATGTGCTGTCGAAAGAGGAATATAGGTGAAGGACATTTTTGTAAAAGTAGGTTTCTCTAACTACTATGAAAGAATGTTTTAATACACCGCAAGTGGCTTTGTCTCCTTGAGAAAAGGCACTTGCGGCTATTTTGAAAGTTCTTGGAGAGGGGTTTGGGGAGAAACTTCTTTCAAGAAGGTTCTCTCCAATATTACTTCTTTTATTGCGCATTCGTATCAAATGGTCTTGAGTCCTTTACATTGGAGACTGAATCTACGTCAGGCCATTACGCTCCATTTACCCGCCTTGAAACGGCGGGATCGTAGATGTTACCTTGGTTTTCTCTGAAAAGTAGGCGGATTTACATAAGTATTATAGCGATTCGGCTTGATATTCCCCGTGAATTCCGGTATAAACTGTATAGGATTGGAATAGCTTCCGCGCTCCAGTGATGGAACCGGACAAGCCGCTTCGCTTCGGCCGACCGCCTGTCGTGCCCCGACAAGTCCACACAGGCCCAAACGTAATCTATTCCTCCTGAACGCCTCAAAGGGGTAGCGCTTCTATGAATTGTACCATGCGGCTGAGCGTCTTGTTTCTTGTGTTCGCGTTTCTCTGTGCGCCCGTCTGTTGTGTCGCCGCTCAACGGAGCCCTGAACTCCAGGAGGCCTTGGACACGCATCTCTCGAACCCCGACAAAATCCCTGAAGCAATTGAGCTTTATACCCAAATCATCGCCAAAGACCCCAAGAACGCCGAGGCGTATAATTGGCGCGGACACGCGTATTATCAACTCAGTGAGCTGGATAAGGCCCTCGCCGATTTCAACAAAGCCATAGAAATCGCGCCGACCTACGCGGACGCGTATAATAATAAAGGATTGATCGAGTTACGGCGAGACCAGTACCAGGCGGCGACGCAGAGTTTCGCCAAAGCTTTTGAAAGTGAGAAAACCTTCGCGGAAGCCCACTACAATATGGGCATCGCATTGGAAAAGCTCAAACGCTACACGGAAGCGTCACAAGAGTACTCGAGATATCTTCAGGTCAAACCCAATGCCCCCGACCGCTTGGAAATCACCGCAAAACTCGATGAACTCAGCAAGGCGGGTCCCGGTGTCGCTCCTCCTCCTCCAAGGCCGGCGCCGCGTGCGGGAGCAAATCGTCCGGGGCAACCTGCCGCCAACATGCAGCTCAAGACCCCTACGGGTCAAGATTTCGCAGCGGCTATGGCCGCTCAAAAAGCCGCAGAGCCCGCAAGCCTGCTGGTATCGCTCATCATTCACCTGCTCTTTGCGATTCCTCTCTTTATCATTGCGCGCAATACGGAAACACCTTTGCCGTGGCTGGCGTTTATTCCTCTTGCAAACCAGTACCTTATGACTACCGTTGCGAGACAGCCGCTCTGGACGTTCATCGCATTATTTGCGCCCTCAATAGTGGGTATTCTCGCCGGGATCATGATGGCGGTGAGTCCCGGCCTTATCATTATCGCGCTGATCCTGATGCTCATCTCACTTGTGGTGGTCGTCGTAGCTTGGTGGAAGATTAGTATGGGTATGGCCGAGGCGGTGGGCGCAACCCAGTTGTGGGGGATTCTCATGTTCATCCCATGCACCAGCCCTATCGCTTTAATCTACTTTGCCCTCATGAAGCATTAGCGGAGTGAAGACTTCCTTGTCGCGAAAGCAGTCCGGTGCTGAATCCTGACCTTCCTCAGAAAGCCTTCTCCCTGGATCGGGTGCAAGCCAGGAAGATTCTCTTTCGGATCGTGGGAGCCGACAATCCCCTGAAAGCTCGTGCTCTCCCTCCGGACGGTGTAATCACCGGAGCCCGACGCTGCGAGGTCGTATTTTCATGCGAAGAAGGCCTCTTAGCAGGGAAAAACCGCATCACTATTGCGCTCACGAACCAAACCCCCACGCCTGTGCTGGTGAACGTGCGACTTGACCACGGCGCCGCTGTCTCATTCACGGGCGGTCGAGCCCTTCTGAGACCCAATCTGACAGAACGGCTGCTTTTCCCCGCCTCGGACTTCGGATTCTACGGAGCGGATCACTCCTGGGACCACGTGGCTACGCTCACGTTGTCTATTTGTCGAGAGAAAGATCACGAAGGCCCTGATGCAATCCGTGTGCGGGTCGAGTCGGTGGCCGTTGAACGCGTGCAGTTTCCGGAAGGGCCGCGTTTGACCGAAGAGGGATTGCGCCGCGTGGCGCCCGGTCACCAGGAACTGTTTTCGCCCGTGTTCGCCGGCCGCCCCATAGAAGCCGAATCCCCGCAGCTTTTGATTCCCGCGCCGACGCAGTACCCACTCGGATTAGCGGACGACGTCCTCGCCGGACGCATCATGGGCCACGACTTCGGTGAAGAGATCAACTGGAGCGCCGACCCCGTCGCCGCTCACGAGTGGTTGCATTTTCTCCACAGACACCACTTTCTCCGTCCGCTTCTGACGGAGTTTCTCAGGAGCGGGAACCGGCGCTACCTGGACGCGCTCGAACGGGCAATCGTCTCGTGGATACGCGCCAACCCGGCGCCGGTCGGGTCCAACGGCGGGGCGGGTCCGGCCTGGGAAACCCTTTCCGCAGCGTGGCGGCTCTATGAGTGGCTGTTGGTGGCCCAAGCGGTGTGGGGCCGTCTCGCGCCTGAAGCGCAATCCCTCATGGCCCAATCCGTATGGGAGCACTGCCGCCATCTCATGGACCATGAGGGGCATCCGAACAACTGGCGAATCGTGGAAACAGCTACTCTGGCCCGATGCGCCCTGCGCTTCCCAGGGTTCGCCGAATCCGCCGCATGGTTCGAAGAAGGGTGGGGGAGGCTCCAGTGCGCCATAGACCGCCAATTCTTTCCCGACGGCGCACACTTCGAGCTATCGCCTTTGTATCACGCCCTGTGCCTACAAATGACGCTCATGGCCCGAGAGGATGGCCGCCTCGTGGGGCAAAGTTTGCCGCTCCCCCTAGAGCAACGCCTGGAGCGCGCGGTGCGTTACCTCGACACCCTCGCACGTCCGGACGGCTCGTGGCCTTCCGTCAACGATTCGGGTGGCTATCGAGGGGATTACTCGGCGCTCATGCGCTACGCCCGTGCACAAATGGGCGCCGCCGCCCCAACCGAGCCGCAATCCCTCAGTATGTTCGCCGACGCGGGAGTGGGCGTAATGCGGGCCGGCGGCCACTACCTCATGTTCAGGGCCGGTCCCGGGGGAGCCGCACACGTCCACGAGGACGTCCTCTCGCTTGACGTGTACGCAGCCGGGGCCTGCCGCCTCATCGACCCCGGAATTACGTCATACGCTCCTGGCGGGCTCACCGAGCATTACCGATGCGCAGGGGCGCACAACAGCTTTCTCGTAAACGCCGCGGGTCCGGTTCGCTCAAAGGCGCCGTACCGTGAGCGAATCACGACCTCTCCACAGCTAAAAGGAAAGGTGGATTGCCGGGGCATCACCCTTGAAGGCGAGTTCCTCGGCCCGTGGGAGTGCGGCGCGGACGTGCGTATTCGCCGAACGATACGCTTCACGCAAGAGGACCTTTGGATCGTAGAGGATTACCTGGTCGCCGCAGAACCTCACGAACTTGCCGTGTGTTGGCAGTTTGCTCCAGGGGCGGCCCGATGGATCGCCGAGAAAGCGTGTATTTGCAGCCGCAGTGAGACGGGATCGGACTTCGAGCTATCTCTCACGGCCGGCTTGCCCTCACTCAGAGTGGCCGCTCTTCAGGGCTGGGCGTCCCTGGACGGCCGGGATGTGGCCGCGCCTGCTTTTCACATGCTCTTTCAAGGAAGCAAGGAATATCTACTAAGGTGGGTTCTTAGCCATACTCGCAAAAGGAGTTAAGCGCCCGAGTAAAGAACGCAAAGGGAACACAGTGATTTCTCCGGAGGACTCTGCCGTTGCACGTGGAGCGAAGCAACATTGGTGATACGCTTTTTGTAAGTAGGCTGCTCTCTCTCGGTTCTAAGTCGTTGAATGGCGCTGGTGAGTGGAATTATCCAAGAGAAAACCACACACCAGCGATATTTAAAGTTGTTGGGGAGGGGTTTTGGGATGACCTTCTTTAAATAAGGTGCACCCCCAAATTTTATTTTACTCATGTATTCACCCCCGGGGGGC
>JBBRBO010000095.1:0-16223 GCA_038205805.1 Desulfomonilales bacterium | reverse complement strand
ATATGCGAGGTCGTGATAGCCGTTTCGTGCACCGAATTCTTCCTTGATCCGGCTGTTGAAATGCTCTACTGCAGTTCGTTCTTTATATCTTGAAGCCTCATGAGGAGCCATAGGGATGATCTCTTTCCCCCATGGATATTTGTCGGTAATGGGCGCCTGACCACGGGGAACAAAACCTGATGCAGACCTCTCACCAACCATGATATTGCTTTACTAAGCTTCAGGGGTTTCTCCTGTGATATTAAGTTGTTATGCCGCAATAACATTATCAAAACTATGCCCGTGACGCGCCTTTAGCGGTGTTCACAACAACCCCACAACCGATTTTTGCAAGAGCCTTTACTGAGGGGAAATTACAACGCCGCATTGGTTGCAGCGCGTGCGCCCCTCCTGCAATATATGTCCAACCGAAAAGCTCGTGCTCGAGGAGACGCTTTTCGGCGATGTAGACAAGCTTATCACTCAACTCTAGCTGTGAAGTATCCAGAGGATTCAGGACTGGGCCGCCATATCTTAAGATAGCTGTTGGCGAGGAATTTCGTATCAGAAAGGTAAAAACACGGCGCCTCTCCTCGGATATTCTTCTGTTTACCACTGAAACCGGTGTTTCACAGGCCTGACCCCGCTTTGGGACATTAGCGGTCCCTCGGTGTTTCTTTTACTATGACATTGAGGTAAATTTACATCACCACGGTGATCGTTCACCGCGCTTGAGACGCTTCCGTGTCCGTTGAAAGTCTAAAGGAGGATTAGTTTGATTCAGTGGATGCTTCTTGGGGACGATTACGTAATTGCTCACACTCAACGAAATCAACGTGGTTCAGCGGTGGGCTTATCGCTCACTATTATGATGGGGAAATTAGACGATGAATAAAGATTGGCGATTTTTGAGTTGGCGATGGTGGATGGTCCATTTTGTCGGATTCACGGCCGTATATTCTACGGGACGCATCGTTGCGTCCTTTTTGAGAGGGTGAAATGCTGCGCCTGCTTATGTATCCTAAACCCGGGTGGATCGTCTTGCATGCGCTGGCCGTGGCGGCGCTGTTCCTCCTGGGCTACTCCGTTAAGTTTTAGGGGCCTCTATGAAATCTGAACGCATACAGTTGCTGCTTGCCTTGCTTGCGCTGGCTTTTGGGGCCTTCTGCATTCATTACCGGATTCATCCGCCATCAGGTGGTCTCACGAACTTGTTGGCCTCGCTCTTCGCAGGAATCGATCTTGTGGTCGTGACGCTCCTTTTCGCCTTTCGATCAACCGCCGTTTGGGCCGTCCTCCTTAACAGCTTTTTGGCCTTTCTGGGCATTATACTCATGGGAGATATGACCATAACGAGCGTCCTGAAAGGTACTATGGGCGTATCATTCTTTGCCCAACCTGGAACATGGATACTCAATTCGATGCTCCCCGATATAGCGATTGTCGTGGCTGATTTTCTTGTGGGATTGGCCCTCTATAAGGTGACTCTGACCGCGAAGTAGCGTCGCCCGACCGTCGACGCGAATGCCCGTCTCGTCTGCACAGCGCTCGAGAGCCCGGAGTCATGGTGTTTGGGACTACAAAGACACTCCCAAGTGAGCGTCTCTCGTGGGGTGATTCAGTTGCGCCGGTTGCGCTTCGTATGTTTTGCGGATAGGGACGCTTCCGTGCTCAGCGCCGACGGCGACAAACCAAGCTTAGTCTTGTAGAAAATGGTTCTTGATGGCCCATTACATTGTATTCCCGACCATAGCGGAGTTTCGACGAGGATTGCACGCCCTCGAAAGGATGAAGGGCGTGAATCGATCAATCTATCCGCCTGAGTTCTGTGACGGTGTGGTCCCTCCAGTGCTGGAGATTGCAGGAGGAATTGCTCGCTTTGAGGAAGAATTGTCTGCGCGAGGAATACGCACGAGCGGCATCGTTCCTGTCCGCACGTTCACCAAAGACGTGCCGGATGCGCCGCCTCCCGGAGAAGCTCACTTGGAAGTGTTCGGCGATATCGAACTCACCACCTTTGAGCCGGATCTAACGGATTCCCTGAAGATTTGGGCAAAAGTCACCTTTTCTAAGGATATAGGCTCGCTGGTTCCGTTGCTTCCCACCTTAATTCGGGGTGGAGCATTCAAACCGGGTGTCTCGTTGTTTACCTTTGATGAGGAACAGCGCCTGATTTCCATCAGCGAAAGTAGTTTCATTTTTTCTCGTCTCAAGGATCTGTTCGATTTTTGGATCATTCTGCGGTGCGCCTTAGATCTTGTGATGACGGCCTGGTACAAAAAGGACGAATTACCGCCGTGCCCGCCAAGGCGCCACGGAATTGGTCCCCTGGAGCTGTACAAGAGGCTCCCCGGAGACAACTGCGGAAGCTGTGGGCTACCCAACTGCATGGAATTCGCTGTGAAGCTCTACAAGGGTCAAGCGCATTACACCGACTGTCAGGCGCTCTACGTGCCGTCCCTCAAGGCTCACCTGAAGTCGCTCCTGTGGGTAATGACCGTGATGGGTCTTGATATTACACCCACGAACGGCAGAAAGCACGAGTCTCCTCAGGCCGATTCATCCCACTGAGCGTGTCCCCTGGTCTCAGCCACATGGATGTAGGGGGAGAGGCCTTCTTGGAAGAAAGCCTCCCCACGTCAACTATGCCTGATGACTAGCGCGCTTTCATCTCGAGGGTGGGTTCTCTGAGGAGGGCAAAACGCAACCAGCGGAAGGCGAATTCCAGCATGGCGGTGTCGTCTTGGGTGAGGCGGTTCACAAGCTCGTCCTCCACCACAAATTTAGTGAGAAAACCGCTCTTAAACACGAAGTTGCGAAACTTCTCCAGGTTGTAGCAGGCCATCACGAACATCTGGATATGCTGCTCGGTAATTTCCGCTACCTGTGCATGATTACGGGCGACATAGAACTCCATCAGGAGGTCGTTCATGCGGTTGAACTCATCCATGCCTTGATCGCTGATCCACCCACCAATGTTCCACTGCTGAGTTTCCTCGAAGCCTCTGCAATGGTTCTCCCGCACGGTGAAATAGAATTCCCTTTTCAAGCCATCAAGGGGATTAATGGTGGAAGCCCGTCCGAGCGGGTAGATACGGCATGCGCCCGGGCGGTGGGCATACACCGAGCAGCCCTGAGGTGTTACAAAGGGACAACGTTTGCTTTCCGGATCCATCTTCATAAGGAATTCCGGGAATCTATGGCTGGTCCTCCACCGTATGACGGAGTGAGTGTCCAGAAACGCCTCAGATGACATTTCGAGACCGGTTCTCAAGCGTAAGACGTCGTACGGTGTGAGCAGCAGTTCCAGCTTGCCGCAGCATTCGGTGAAGCAAGGAACGTGAGGTCCGCAAGAAAAGACGAATCGACTTTCTTTGGTCAAACGTTCCTGGAAAGGGGAAAAGGGATGTGGGTCTGTTTTCATTCAGTATCCTTAGTGGTAATAGTTCACCGGACTCGTAAGACAGCCGTGTCGTACTGCTAAACGGTTATATGCCTCCGGTGAACTTTTACTCCTTGTGGGATGTTTGGAAGTTCGCAAAATCAAGCAGTGTAGGAAAGCACAAGTCGGCGTGGGTACCGTCACTGCCGATCTTCACAGTTATGACCCCGGCGCATTTGCCGGCCGCTATATCACTCGGAGAATCGCCGACCATGTAGGATTGCGCAAGTTCGACGTCCCATTCTTCCGCGGCCCGGAGAATCATTCCGGCTGCGGGCTTTCGACAGGAGCACTCCTCGAATTTTTCATGAGGGCAGTGGTAGATTGCGTCGAGTGATGCGTTCTCGCCGGCGAGTTCTAGCTGCATGTAATCGTGGACGGCCCTGAGATCCGATTCAGTCATGAACCCACGGGCTATCCCACGCTGATTGGTGACGAGTATAATTGCGTAATCCAGCCGCTTCAGCATTGCAATCGCCTTGGCTGCGCCCGCTTGGAACCTAAATTCCTCGATTCGGGACACATAGTGATCCTCAGGCGGCTTCTCGTTTACCACACCGTCTCGATCAAGAAATATGGCTTTTCGCTTCATACGGAGAATAGCTCGATACTATGATACGTGAGATGGCGAGCGTCATGTTCCACCGACGCAGTCGTCATAGGACGGAACCGGAACAATAAGCTGGAAGGTGTGCGGGAAGAGGCTTTGGGCTACATGCTCCTCCCATGCCCAACGCTTTCTTAGGTCCAGTCTATCCCCTTAGAGTCTTTTCCGTCATGTGACGGTTTTGCAGGACTGACCCGGGGAGCCTTTACGGTTGTTTCCAATGTGGATATTCCCAAAAAACCCGATGAGACCTTTATCGAATGTTGGTAACCATCTCTCACAAAGACAAGGGACGGTTTTCCTTTTTCTTTACGAGAAGCTGCTGTGAGCGCTAGAAATTTATCCGCGGTGAGATCTTTGACCCCGCTGTATTCGATGATGACGTCTCCGCGGCGCATACCCGCCTTCGCGGCGTCGGACTTGGGACTGAAATCGAAAACGAGCAGTCCCTTCACCAGAGGCTCCTCTTCCTCAACCTTTGCCGCAGCCGAAGAAAGTTCCGGGGCGCTTCGCGCTTCTCGTTCCCGCTGCTTGGCCTCTAGACCGGCCACATATCGTTGATCCGGTCCGGGAACCCATTCCTTCGTGAGAAAATCCGAATTGAAATAGAAGTTCTTTTGGACGGCGGCCGTATCTACAACCAACCTGAACCCGCTGTTGTAGAAGGCCAAATCCGGTCGCGCCCATCCACGGAACGCGCACCTGAGATTAAGGGGGCCGAAGGTCCACTCTCCGCCTTTCATGACGCGGTTTTCACCATGACCCGGACCTTCAGGGTCCAATTCCGGGGAAAACTTGTAATAATCTTCACCGTAGTGGTCACGGACCCACTCCAGAACATTCCCCGCCATGTCGTAAAGCCCGTAATTATTGGGTTCGTAGCTCCCCACTGGCGCTACCCATTTATAACCACCGTCCACATTGCGATCGCGCCACTCAAAATCCTTGTTCTTATCGGCATAATTGGCACGTTTACCATCCGGTAGTTCATCGCCCCAGGGAAACTGGGCGGCCGCCAAGCCTCCTCGTGCGGCGTATTCCCATTGGGCCTCCGTGGGCAGCTTGTACGGGAGTTTTTCCTTCACGGATAGCCATTCCGCAAAGGCCGTAGCGTCGTTGTAAGAAATCATTGTTACGGGCTGGTTGGGCTGAATCACCCACCCGGGATTACGCCACGTGGCGCCCTCCTTGCGTTCAAAACGCCGGTCTTTGGCGTTAAAGACTTGACCCCCCTTCTCGTCCTCTGCGTCCGTGATGTAGCCCGTCTCATCCACAAAGGTCTGGAACTGGGCGACGGTCACCTCCGTCGAGCTAATATGGAAGGGCCGGGAGATCCTCACCTTATGCACGGGGAATTCGTTTTCGATGTTCGCCGGCCGCCCTTGGGCCAAAGTCGCCATAGCCCAGGAAATATCCGTCTCCGAGCTGCCCATGATGAACGAGCCCGAGGGGATTTTGACCAACTCCATACCCAAAGAGTTCGTAAAAGACTGAAGCTTATTGTCTCTCGAGACGTCCACAAAGGAATCAAGCACACTCGTTAGAAAAGATTGCACGTCACCCGGAAGCAGCTTGAACTTGGACGCCTCGGAAAAGGTGTCGGCAATATACCTGCGCGCTTCGAGCCGTCTACCTGCGGCCACCAGCTCCTTTATCCGGGCCAGTTTCTGTTCGAGTATTTCGGGATTGAGCACGTCGTGCCGGACTGCAGCCGTCGCGGATTCGTCCACTAGAGCGCTTATTCTAAAGCCGGTAAAGTCCGTTGTGAGATCCGGATCCACGCCGAAGCGGAAGGCGTTACGCGCTATGCCCGCGCTAAAGGCCCAGTTTCCGCCGCGAACCACTTTCTTCTTTCCTGAGCCACCGGTGGGGTCTGTGGTGAGGGTGTCGGCCCGACCATCATAAGCCTTTGTATCATAAGAATCCGAGCAAAATTGCCATACATTTCCCACCATGTCATAGAGGAGGAAAGTGTTCGGGTCATAGGCGCCCACCGGGGACGTGCGTTTGAAACCGTCATCCATCAGGCGGTCCGCCCACGGTAAGTCGGAGGACACGTCGGCTATATTGAGCTTCTTGCCGTCGGGGTCCGTATTTCCCCAGGGATAGACGGCGCCGCTTTTGCCGCCGCGGGCCGCAAACTCCCACTGGGCCTCGGTAGGCAGGACATACTTGCGGTTCTCTCGCTTTGTAAGCCATTCGCAATAAGCCTCGGCGTCTTGATGAGATACATGCGTGACGGGATGATCGTCACCGTTCAATTTGACTGTGGTTCGCCAACTTATACCGGCCTTTTTGGCCCAGTGCTTTTTGGCGTCGTCATAGATCCAAGACCACCCTTGTCTTTCGGCGGTGGTTTTATACCCGCTCTCGTTTATGTATGAGCGGAACTGCTCCACGGTAATCGGGTATTTCCCAATCGCGAAAGGCCGACTGATACGCACATTGTGACTGGGAGTCTCAGGTTTCAGTATGGCCTCTTCCACGTTCCATTCGGTTTCAAACCGCCGCACGTCGGCGCCCGTGCTCCCCATGATAAACTCGCCGGCGTCAACAACCACAAGCCGAACGCCTGCGGAGTTGGTGAACTCGCCGTCTATCGTCCTCTGAGGAGATGCTTGCGCCTTCGATGAGGCGTTACGGAACAGTTCGGTGAACTTTTCGCGCTCAGCGGACGCCACGGCGCTCCCGGACGAAAGGGCGCGCTGCAAAGATTGTGCAGCTAAACCCCATTCTCCGCGATTAATACGTCGCTCGGCAAGGGCTCTTTCTCGCTCCAAGGCTGAATTCTCGGATACCGTCGTAGCTTGGGGGACGCGTTTGCCGGCGTAGCGCTCTTGTTCTTTCCTGCTCTTTGTTTTGGGCAAGGGTCCGCGATGAAAGCTCCCAAGATACCCCGAAACCGCTTCAAAGAGCCTCTCAGGGCTGACTTCGGGCTCATTCACATTGGTAGAGCCGTTCACGGGACTTGCGGCGTGCGCATGATGTGACGGTCCCTCGAGGCGGATGAGAAGAGAGAGAGTCAAACAAAGAAAGATGACAACCAACGAGCGTTTCTTCAACAATTTATCCTCGGGATCGCATTCATGAGAACGTAATCAAGCAAGCAGCGTAAGACGCCTCTCTGTCCGACTGAGATCCAAGTGGAGAATCTCTCCGCTCCGCGAAATCCGGTCGTTGTCACCGGCTCTTCGATAAATTCAGGTGAATAGCCGACTTATTTGTATGACACGGGAATAATTTTCTTGAGCTGGTCCAGCAGTTCGGCCATGAGCTTTGCGTTTCGCTCTTCCATGAGGCGATTCTTTATCATGCCGCGCACCTGGACGAAAGCCGGCGTTTCGGGCTGACGTTTGTCATCCACCTTAATGATGTGCCAGCCGAACTGTGTTTTAAGAGGACCGCCGATTTCTCCCTTGCCCAGTTTGAATAGGGCGAACTCGAAGGACTTCTCGAATGTGCCCTTAGGCAGCCAAACGCCGCCTCCCATGGCTTCGAGCTTTCCGCCGTTTGCGGCCGCGGGATCAATGGATTTTTTCTTGGCCAGGTCGGCGAAATCAGCCCCTTCTTTGAGGGATTGCATGATCTTGTTCGCCTCAGCCTCAGTGCCCACAAGTATATGCCGCGCCTGGACTTCTTCAGGCGGCTTGAATTCACTCAGGTGAGACTTGTAGTAGGCTTCCAGATCACTTTCCGAGATGTCCGGCAGGTCCGCCAAATGCCGCCGGAAGAACTCCCGCGCTAGGTATTCAGTTTGCACGTATTGTAATCGGGTCTGCACCGCAGATTCTTTATCTATGCCTTTCTTGCGAGCAGCATCGGCAAAGAGAGTCGTCTGCACTATCTCGTCAAGGATCTTTTTGCGCCCGTCCGGTGTGAGAAAGGGTACACGATTTTCTTCCGGGATAGTATTGATTATATTTTCCACCATTTCTCTGGTGATCTCATATTCGCCCACCTTCGCCGTCACGTCCTTACCAGGGGCGCTCTCTGCAAACGCGGCTGGAGCAGAAAGGACAAAGATCAACAGAGCTACAACAAATCTCATGATTACCTCTTACCAACGGGTGTTTCTCAATGGACAACCTGAACATCGGGCCTCAGCTCCGATTCGGAACGATACTAGGCCATCGCCGTATCTAAATCAAGTGGAGCGGCGGAAAATCCAATCCCACGGCCAGTGAACGGGAATGTGCGTCTGAGTGACTGGGCTTGTTATTTGACGTGCGGCCCAAAGGAATTAAGAATCAACGGCAGAGCGCCGTCCTTTCCGCCTTGAAAGTGACACCACACACGACTGACGTTGCCGTCGGACCATGCGTAGAACTCGTGGGTAGCCGGCTTCATGTCGGAGCCGTGCCAATTGTGAAAGCGGAAAGAACGGGAAGTGTTAAATAATTGTTTGGATTTCACATAGCGACAGCATTCTCATTCTATCTTTTGCCAATCCCGCCTGCTGTACATCGCGTGTGAAGCGATCTGAATAGACAATATTCGCGCTGATTGGGTCCAAGAGATCCGTGTCGTATATCTTGGGTTTGTATTCGCTCCACAGCAGGTCTCCCCAGACCGAGAAGGTAGCCTCGCCGTCCCAGTTCATGAGCAATGTCTCGGGAATACCGTCACACTCATGTCCGTCAACGGTATACCCTGCGCCCAAGCGTCTATAGAGCTGAAGGTTTTCCCAAAAAACCTCAGGGTCGAGGCTGACGGGTAAGCGAGGAATCCGCAGCAGAGAATCACTCCGTTCGAAGATGTAGACCACTTCGTCGGCGTACAACATACCGATTGTCTGAAGAAAGCCCTGCATCGCTTTGAAGCCCCCTGTAAGATTGAAAACTATTTTGTAGCCTTTGTCGTAATTACCGGGAATAGTTTCTCTACACCAGGGGATAATTTCGTGCATTGCCGAAGTGAAATCTTCCAGCGAACTTGTCCTGAGATCGTGAATATGAACGCAGGAAGCGCTGAATCCCGCATTGCGCAGCCACTTCTCGACTATTTCAGCGGCCGCCTTACCCTGATACGTGTCGGAATACACGAGAAAGTGCATGTCCCGCCCAGAGGACAGACTTCCGCCGTAGTATGCAAGAATACCCGCGATCTCTGCGCTCATGCGAGCGGCTGTCTGTAAATCGCTGTTTCCGAGCAGGGCTCTTTTTCTCTCCGCGATTAAGGTATCGAGAAGGCGCTTCTCTTCGGATGTGAGACTCTTTACGGTAGTGTTCGCTGTTCTGTTGAGCACGGTCCTTTGTGCGTCCGAGGCGCCGTTGGTGAATAAGCTCGTTTCGCAGGACGAGAGCATCATCACAGGTTTGGTGTCAGTCACGGGAAATTCCTCCTTGGTTGTGGATTTAGCTGCCGTATATACGCGCCGTCGCTCTTCGATCTTGCCTGTCGACTACGAAATCGGCCAAATTGATTACTTTTTCACTAAGATCAAGTAGACTCCAATAGGCCTACCGATCACCGGTAGTTCGGCGCCTCTTTCCTGA
The DNA here is from genome assembly GCA_038205805.1 of Desulfomonilales bacterium. Classification (GTDB taxonomy): domain Bacteria; phylum Desulfobacterota; class Desulfomonilia; order Desulfomonilales; family Desulfomonilaceae; genus JBBSBY01. The sequence continues at coordinate 6,700 of JBBRBO010000095.1, read as the reverse complement.
ATGAGAAAACCACGGAGTCTACGCGAGAACCCTATATGAACTTAGTAGAGTTGACCAACGTTACAAAACGATACCCTAGCGGAACATCAAGCGAAATCGTCCCCCTGCGCAACGTCGATCTCTCCATAGCTGAAGGCGAACGTATCATATTATTGGGGAAGAGCGGCTCCGGTAAGAGTACGCTGTTGAACCTGATCGCCGGGACAGATACCCCTACAAGCGGCAAAATAGTCGTGGCCGGCCGTGAAATCACCGCCATCGGCCCTGCTGAATCGGCGAAATACCGTCGCAAAGAAGTGGGTTTTATCTTCCAGTCGTTCAATCTCTTTTCTACCTTGACCGTAGGGGAAAACGTCATGCTGCCTCTGGAGCTGCTTGGCGACGCAAACACCAGACGGGCCGAGGACATACTCGAAGCGGTAGGTTTGCGTGACCAGTGGAACAAATACCCGGAACAGCTTTCCGGTGGTGAGCAACAGCGGGTAGCCATAGCTAGGGCTCTCGTAAAGGAACCCAGCCTCATCCTCGCCGACGAACCTACCGGTAACCTCGATTACGAGACAGGCGGGAGCATCCTCAGCCTCATAGACGACATTTGCCGTCGCGCCAAAGCGACATTAATCATGGTGACTCACAGCACCGACGCCATGTGGCTTGCGGATCGCACGTTCCGCATCATACGTGGGGCGCTTATCCGGGAAGACTCCCCATAAACGCACCGGTGAGATGCTGATTCGCTTTGGAAAAGGTTTTTTCCATAATACTTATTTGATCGCAAAGCGTGTACCAGCCGCAAAAGGTTACCATGATATTCTCGACCATCCTGAAGTTTAACGGCCGATATTACAAGAGACGTCGCTCTTTGGCGCTTCTTTGTCTCCTGGGGATCGCCTTAGGTGTGGGTATCGTTGTTGCAGTGGAGCTTATCAACGAGTCTGCGCTGGCGTCCTTCTCCAAGTCGATAGATTTCCTTTCCGGCCGGGCCGATTACTCTGTCATCAGCGACCAGGGGCGCTTGAGTGAGGCCGAATTCGTCACACTCTGGAAGAACCGCAAGATCAAGGCGGCGGCCCCGGTTGTGGACGTAATGTCCCAAACCGTAGAAACGGGGAGTTCGGCTGTGCGCTTTTTGGGCATCGATCCTCTCCTGGACACGGAAGTCAGGGGATTCATCCCCCGTGGAGGCGGACAAGAAAGTTTCGTGGCGTTTATAGCGGGCGACCCCCCCGGTGTATACGTGAGCGAATCACTCAGTAAGCGATACGGTTTGGCCAAAGGCGACACGTTGACGGCGCTTCCCGCCGGAGTGAAGCGAAAGCTCCAAATATTGGGGACAATCCCCACAACCGGTGTCGGCGAATATGACGAAAACCTTGCCCTCGTGGACATTTCCACTGCCCAGGACGTCTTCGGTCGTGAGGGTTATCTTGATCGCATAGACCTCATCACCACAGCTGGTCGCGAAGAGCTGGCAAAGGACCTTCCGTCGGGGCTCAGGGTCATTGACGCCAATGATCGCAAATCAACCCTCAAGGCCATGCTGTACTCATTCCAGCTGAATCTTGCGGCCATGAGTTTGCTTGCGCTGTTTGTCGGTGTCTTTCTGATTTACAACTTCTCCATGTTTTCCGTGCTGTCCCGGCGTCAGGATATGTCGCTCTTGATGACCTTGGGCGCGGACCGCCGCAGACTTGTGACCGCCTTCATTGTAGAGTCCTTGATCTTTGGACTGGGCGGCGGACTGCTGGGCTTACTCTTTGGGACCTTAGTAGCAAAAATCAGCATCGGGAGGGTTTCCGCGACAATCACGGACATCTACTTTTACGTGAATGTCGCTGATGTGCGGCTTAACACGCCGGTTGTGTTGCTTGGGCTTGCGGTCGGTTTTATTGCGACGCTGATCGGATCGCTTCTCCCGACGCTGGAGGTCGCCTTGACTCCGCCGGTTCTCGGCATGAAGCGGCAGTCCATCGAGGATCGCGCCCGCAGCGTGAAGGGCCTGCTGTTCGGCGCAGGGTTGGTTCTCTTGGTGGGCTCGGTGATCGCCGCATGGGCATCCAAGTATCACATTGTATGGGGGTTTGTGGCGGCTTTCGGCGTCACAACGGCCTTTGCCCTTTTCACCCCTGCCGTATTGACCGTGTTCAGTCAACGGGGCGGGCCATTCCTGAAAAAGCTTCTCCATAGCCTCGAGGTTTTCCTTGCGGCGCGCACCATTCAGGCGTCTCTGAGTAGGACGGGCATAGCCGTGGCGGCCCTTGCGACGGCGCTCTCCATGACCATCGGCGTGGACACCATGATCCACAGCTTCAGGCTGTCGGTGGAATCCTGGTTGGCCGGTTCTCTGCATGGCGATCTCTATATCTCGCCTGCGACCACCAAGTGGAGTCATCCTCTCCCTGATGAACTCATTCACATGCTGGACAACGACCCTCAAATCGAGGCCGTGGAAAAATACGCTACATACGAGATGTATCTCGAAGATAAACCCGTTAAGCTCCGGATCGTTGATGCGAACGTTCTTGAAGGACGTGTGGAGTACATATTCCTAAAGAGCAACCCTCGGCCCTGGAAGCGGCTACGTGACGGAGGGGTGTTCATCTCGGAGTCCCTGGGGTTCAAGTTCAAGCTCAACCTCGGAGACAAGGTGACGCTGAGTTCGCCGCAGGGTCCGCTGAGTTTTCCCATTGTAGGGATTACACGGGATTACTCGTCGGATCAGGGGACGATCCAAATGCACCGCGGGGTATACCAAAACGCGTGGAATGACTCCAGAGTGCAATCAGTGGCCCTGTTTCTCAAGCCGGGGGTCTCGCAGGATGAGATTCGCTCGAAGATTTCTACGTCGTTCCCGGGGCTGGGTCGCGCAATAGTATCGAATGAGAAGATGAAGAAAACCGTCCTCATTATCTTCGATAAGACATTTGCGCCCACCGCCACGCTGAAAGGGGTGTCCCTGCTGGTGGCTTTGCTGGGCGTAGCGGGAGCCCTGACCGCCATACTTATCGAGCGCTCGAAGGACATGGCGACCTTAGGGTTTTTGGGGCTCACTCCAGGGCAAATTGGTAAGATGAACGTCTACCAGGCCGTGCTCATGGGCGTTGTTTCGTTCTTGATCTCCTGCGTGTGCGGGTTGGCGCTCACCATCGTCATAATCGAGGCCATTAACTATCGCTCATTTGGATGGTCCATCGACATCCATCTGAATCCTTGGATTTTCGCCAAGGCCTTCGTAGTGACAATTGGAGCTTGTCTTTTGGCCGCTGTTTACCCCACGTACAAGGTTATGAGATCCCGAACCGCCGGCATGCCCCGGGAGGATTAGCCGCCACAGGCAAAAAGCGGCGGAACTCTCTGTGCAAAGTGCGATTTTGCCGAATGCCTTCCCCACAGACTTGCAGCATCCGCCGGAACCGCATTTAGTATTGAAAACGTGGGCGTGCTGGTGAGGTGGTATTTTTCGAAACGCGGGTTGAGAAATTCTTCTTTCGAGTAGATTCTACCCACTTGTATTCTCCGCTTGGGAGAATTGTCACCGTGTGGGAAGATGCTTTTTAACCTGATTGAATCTGTTATCGCACGCCTTAAGTTTTCCTTCCACCCAAGGCGGTTTGTCTTGGATTGTCCGAGAAAAGGCATGAATGGAAGCCAGCCGTCTTTCCATAGCAGCGGCAACCTGACTCGCTGCCGGACCTTTTTCATATCCGCCCCACGGGACTTCAATAATGGCGCCGCGTTCCGTCAGTGCCGCTTCAAGTGGAGCGTCACCGCGTGCACATGCAGCGGCCAACGCCGAATACTCTCCGGGCTCGGAGTTTACATTTGCGCCCATGCTGACAAGCCGCAGGGCGTTCCGTACATTGCCCGCCTGCGCCGCTTCGATCAGGAGCTTCCTCATGGAGCGGCCCACGAGCGGCGCGGCCCTGAGTCTCCACTGAATGAGCGCATGGTCGTCAGCGAGTAAGGCGTAGTCCGTGAAGCTCCATTCACCTACGTTTCTGCCGTCCAGCACATTCATGAGGCGCAGTCGTTCTCTTTCCACCCCTTCAGGGAGGTCTTTTTGGCGCTGTTCCGCTGCGTCCCTGTCGTGTTTGGCCTGGTGAAGCTTCTCGGTGATGGTTTTCAGCGCTTCGTCCGCTTGCTGAATGGCCTCCGGGGAATCATATTGGGGATCCATGTATCGCGAACGCTTAAGGGCCTTTCGTCTTTTTTTTTCAAAATCATCCACAATACTTTGATATGCGAGCGTCGCTATAGGGAGATCGTCCAGGAGCGGTTCCGTTTTGACAATATAGGCGTGAGCTTCGGCGCCTTCTTTTTGCAATTGGGCCGCTTTGTCCTTGTTGATGGGTGTGAGGAGGCTTTGCAGGGCCGGATGGTCCGCTGCAGGGTTAGCCCCTGATGCGGAATGTTGGTCCCCTGAATTGGCCGTCGCCGATACCCGTGCAGCGAGCTTTTGCGTGTCTGCGCAGAACTCGGCGATACTTAGGAGGAGCCACACCACAGGCCTCTTGTTTAGCGCATCGGGGACAGGCGGCTGAGGGGATACTTGCGCATGGACGCCGGCGCCGCACAAGTAAGCGATACAAAGCGCGATCAGAGCACGCATACTCAGGCGGAAGAAGACGTTCCGCACAGAATCGTGGATTCCGCTCGATTGTCGTTTAACCGTCATGAGCCCCCGACATTGAGGTGTGCGCTTACAATTGTAGTACAGGCGACGGTCTGAGGCCACTGAAGGCGCCCCGTCCGTGGCGTGTAGTTGCCGTCGCCGGCTATTTTGGTCTTACGGTCGAGATGCGGGTGTGGATGCCTCTAATCTCTTGAGGCAATCCAATTTACACCGTGATCTGTTCAAGAGTCCGGAACTCTTCAAATTCACCGTTCGGGCAAAATTTTCCAGTCTCGATAATTGATGTTCTAACGCCAAGATGGCGCTCGGAAGAGGAACGGCTTCTCCGTGATTCCAGGGGGTGGAAGTTACGGCGCCGTACTTGGTGAGCAACGCTACGAGATTATCATCACCTAAAATAGTAGCCATAGCAAGCGGGGAATATTCACCGGACGATGCATTGATGTTCACCCCCATAGAGATGAGTTTTTTCGCAAAGACAACGTCTCTGCTTTCTATGGCAGAAAGGAGGAGTTGAGTCATGGAAGTTCCTAATATTTCACTTTCCCACTGCAAAAGCCAAGCTATTTGTTCGTCATTGCCGTCCGTTAAGATGTCGTCCATTAAATTCCGCAATTGCGCCGTAAAGTTTTCGGTTTCCGTCTTATTTTCTGGTTCAGCTTCACTTAGTATAGCTTGAATTTTATCTAGTTCTGTTTTTGCCTCCGTCAATCTATTTCTATTTTCTTTAAGATTTGCCTCCACCTTTCTGAACAGGTCTTTTAATTCAGCCGGTTCTTTCTCAACAGGATACCGAGAAAGTTTATGCTTTAGCTCATTTTTGTCGAACAAAAGGTCTTTATCCCGTTTTTCGAGATCCGTCACCAGCGTTTGCAAGTCAGCCAATCGCGGTGCTAAATTCTTGATCTGCTCTTGGCGGGCTCGAATTCCTTGTGCCGATGATTTAAGGCTTTTAAAAAGTTTTTCGTCAAATCCCTTGTATTGTTTCTCTGTTTGTATGCCGCTATCTATTCCGGATGAGGTTGGCTCGATCTTACCCTTGTCCACTTTCGCACAATCCTTTCCACACGCTTTCTCCAGATCGGATGTACCCGCTTTTTGCTGAATATACTGCTGAACTGCGCTGTCAAATTCGGCAATACCCACCAGCAGCCATACCTTATCGCTCCTGTTCTTTGGCGACGTGTCTTCGTCGGCCCCAAAAGCGCTTTGAGAGATAAAGAGAAGACTTGTAGCGAGCACGGTCGAGAGAACAACGAACGTGAATCTAAAGGCGTTCGTTGATCTAAAGAGACGATCCCATCGGTGGATGTTCAAAGGACGGGGCATGGAGATTCCTCCAGTCGGATGGCGTGCGTGATGGTCGTAGTGAAACTGCGTTGCAGCGGGTCACTCCAGGCGCCTCATTGCCGTTTCGGCTCTTTGGGGCGTTTCTAACCCGCAAGCGCAGCTATATTCATGGATTACTTTAACATATTGCCGGAACAACGTCCACAGAAAACAAGAACCAAGGTAACCTTCGAGTTAGGTGCGCGGATTATTTTCTAAATGCACCTTTTTTGCCCGCGTTTTTCGAGAACAATCGTGAGTCTCTTGTAAAAATCGGTTTTGCGGTTCTTGTGAACCCCGACAAAGTCGCGTTACGGGCATAGCTTTGCTAATGTTCTTTTGGCATAAAAGCTTATTATCATAGGAGAAGCTTGTGAAGCTTAGTAAAGCAATATCATGGATGGTGAGACGTCTGCAACAGGTTTTGTTCACTGAGTTGGAGGAGTGTTGGCAAAGTCCTCATGACGGAGAAGGAGGAACAGCTGGTATCCATTCTTGAGTTGGTTCAGATCGAGAAGTGTGTCCCCCGCAGCAGGCAAGGCTTGGGTCGCAAGCCGTGTAACCGTCAACCGATAGCACGGTCCTTTGTAGCTAATTGAGGTTCATCCGACAAGTGCGTACCTGGTTGAGTGCAGAGCATAGATTTTGAGCATAAAAAACTGCTTGTCTCGGAATCCATACGCTTGTCTCTGCATAGTTTTGATTTTGTTGTTGGTTCCTTCCAGTGGACCGGTTGAG
>JBBRBO010000094.1:0-16361 GCA_038205805.1 Desulfomonilales bacterium | reverse complement strand
GAACCTTCTTGAAAGAAGGCTTCTCCCCGAACCCCTCTCCAAGAACTGTTAAATTGCCGAAACCGGCTTTTCTCAAGGATAAAAGGCCGCTTTCGGCATATTAAACATTCTCAGATAGACGTCGAAACAACCTACCTTCCCAAAAAGAGTCTTCACCAATGTTACTCGTTGGAAAGCACTTTGGTATAACATTGCCGCCACCATGTAACCGCCCGGAACTTAACCGGCGGACGCCAAAGAAAGACGGCGTCTTTCTTACCTCAGAATTCTATTTCTAATCCACTGTTGGAACATACTTGAAGCGGTGGGGAGATTTTGTTACTATTTTGCTGAAATAAAATCGTTGGAGTATCATTTTGGCGAAAGTATTTTACGACCGGGATGCTGAGACAATGCCGGCCGGCGCAGTCGTGGCCGTAATAGGCTACGGAAGTCAAGGACATGCGCACGCTTTGAATCTCAAGGACTCGGGCGTGAACGTGGTAGTGGGACTGCAAAAGAGCAGTGCGCGTTGGAACAAAGTGGCCGATGACGGCCTTGAACCTCTCGAAGTGAACGAGGCTGTTGAACGGGCCGACGTGATAATGATATTGGCCCCCGACGAAGTGCAGGGAACGCTCTATCACGAAAAGATCAAACCGGCTCTTAAGGCCGGGAAGGCATTGGCTTTCGCGCACGGATTCAATATTCATTTCGGGCAAATCGAACCGCCCGCCGATGTGGATGTGTTCATGGTGGCTCCCAAAGGACCGGGGCACCTTGTCCGCAGGATGTATAGATCAGGAGTCGGCGTGCCGGCCCTCGTGGCCATATACCAAGACGCTTCGGGCAAATGCCTTAAAACGGCGTTGTCCTATGCGAAGGCAATCGGGGCCACGCGCGCAGGCGTTATCCAGACCACATTCGCTGAAGAGACGGAAACGGACCTGTTCGGCGAACAAGCGGTCCTGTGCGGCGGAGTCACGGCCTTGGTGCAGGCAGGGTTCGACACCTTGGTGGAAGCCGGCTATCAACCTGAGATCGCTTACTTCGAGTGCTTACACGAGCTGAAGCTCATCGTGGACCTCATTTACGAAGGCGGTATGGAGCGAATGCGCTATTCCGTGAGCAATACAGCGGAATACGGCGATCTCACCCGAGGCCCTCGGATCATTGATGATCGTGTTCGCGCTGAGATGAAGAAGATTCTCATGGAGATCCGGACCGGTCGCTTCGCAAGAGAATGGATCCTCGAGAATCGAGCCGGTCGTCCGGAGTTCAAAGCCCTCGAACGTTTAGGATCCGAGCATCCCATCGAAAAAGTCGGGAAGGAACTCAGATCCATGATGACCTGGATTTCCAAACCCCTGGAAGAAAAATAGCTCTAACGCCGCTACCTTGCGGAAGCACTTACCCTATTGTGACGCCGGTCAATTGGTCGGCGTCCCCGGCGTTAATCACAAAAATACGGTGAACCGCTTTTTTGCTTTTGCCCACGGAAGGTAAAGATAGGTATACTATAAGAGAAACATAATCGTTCACCGGGCGCCCGCCGACTACTGGGAATTGCATGAGGTGGTCCGAGGGAGAGATAAGTGTCCCCTCCGGTTGTTACCAAGCGTGGTGTGGTCTCAAGGCCTCGTAAACCATTCTACTATTTGAGCGTTGCTTATAATTAGTATTGGGGACACCTATGGGTCCAATTAAGAAAGGATGCCTTCCCTATGATCAAGACTATTCGAATCAAGAACTACAAGAATTTTCGAGATGCTGAGTTCGATGTGCGGCCGCTCAATATCTTCATGGGCGCGAACGGCGCAGGAAAATCCAATCTCGGGAATTTCTTACTCATGTTGAGTTTCCTGGCTTCAGGCCCATTCAGCAGCGCATTCGGTCCCGGCCCGTTTACCTTCCGTCAGACCTTAAGCAGACGAGAAAAGGACGATGCCACCACGCAAGATCTGGATCTTCATTTTGAAATAACAATGGAAGTGGAAGGCGTCAATTATCACTACATTCTCGTTTTCACGGAGATCAGGAGAAACGAATACCTCATCAAGGAGGAAACACTCCAGGAAGTCCAGGGTGAGATCCTGTTCACCATAACGGATGTGAAGGCCCGTGAATCCAAGATGGCGCAAATGCGCAAAGGCCATGCGTGGAATGATTCGGAAAAGCGCATCAGATCGGTGGCTCAGTTTCTCTCGAAGATAAAACGCTATCGGTTCGTGCCGGATCTCATCAAGAAACCCGCGCCTGTTCAGGACTCCTATCTCCTTGACCACACGGGTGAAAACCTGGCTGCAGTGATTCACTATCTCGAACGGAATCATCCTGAAAACTTCTACAAGATTGTGGCGGAAGTAAAACGATGTGTGCCCGGGATCAAGCGGATATTTACTCCCCATTTGGGAGACCCGCATCAGGTGGGCATCGGCGTGGAAGAAGAGTCGAAGTCCGGTTACTTTGTGGGGCCGCAGCTGTCTGACGGTTTCCTCGTGTTTCTCGCCCTGTGTGCACTTTTTAACCTACCCGATCAACCGCGAATTTTTTTCATCGAAGAGCCTGAAACCTATCTGAATCCCAATCGGCTGCGGGTCTTATACGGCCTCATGCACAGGTTCGCCGCGGCGCATCCCGGGAAGCAGATCCTCTTGAGTTCCCATTCGCCCTACTTCATCGACTGGTCGGATGAACGCTCTGAAGAGTTGACCCTCATGAATGAGCAGGACGGCTGGACGGAGTTCCGTAACCTCAAAGGCGAGCAGGATCTTCGTTACTTCTTGGAGGAGAATGCGTGGGGCCAGGATTGGGTGTCGAATTTCTTCCGCGCCGACTACGCCGACGAGCCGATACCTGACTATGACGACACGTCCGAAGGCGAGAAAAACGGGGATAACTCCTGGGAACGAGAAAACAACGGTCGCTCGATGGAGTATTAGTTCATACTGACCCAGTGCGGATTACCTACATGTAGACTACGGATTTGGCTCAGAAAGAGGTGGATGAGCTGCTCTAGTGATGTTGGGAGTAACCTTTCTCCCACAAACAGTGTACCAGCTTGTAATTACGTATGGGGCGCTTCGCTGGGCGCAGAGCCGCTTAAAAGAAGTGTACAATAAGCTTGGCGGTTATCGGTCAACCGTAAGGCTAATCGAGAATTCTCTCAGCCAAGAAGTCCAGAGATGATTCATTTTCCTCTAGGATGGTATAATAATAAACCAGCATTTTGTGCAAATGATAACGTGTGCCCCTACACTTTTGCTCTCGGCCTTGAGAATCGAACTTTCCGGCAACAGTCGGCAAAGACGCAAAACACTCTTTACATAGTCTACATGCCCAACATTGAAAGCAGTCTTCGCTGACTGCAACGTAATCGTCCACCAATTTCTTATATAGAGCAGGGTTAATCCAATCGCGGACATTGCCGATGGGATATGCGTCATCTATTCTCTCGCAAGCGTGCAAAGCCCCGTCGACAGTAACAAAGAGCCGACGAAAACCGGGAACGCAGCAGCCGTTGAGAGGAATTTCGTTCCCAAGGGGGATTTTGAGACGATGATAAAGCCCAACAAAACTCAATTCATATATTGCTCGCTGAAATTGGTTCCCTTCGTTTCCTAACTGGAGTTGGTCGGTATATGCGCCAAGCATTTCGTCATATTGTTCGCTTAATAATCCCAGCACATTCTCATCAACAGAAAACTCGGGGGAGGTGATGTTCAGATCCATTTCCGAAAAACTAACGTCGTTTTCTCTTGTTAAAGGGTTTGAACAAAAGAAATCATGAATCACGCCCGTTTGAAAAGGTGGCGCATTTACCACAGAAAACCTAAGCTTGGTTTTGTAATATTCCGGGTTGATAGCGGCAAGGTTTTCGAGACACCACTTTATCCTTTGAAAGGAACCGTTTCCTTGAGCGTCAACTCGATACCTGTCATGAATGGATTGTGGACCATCAAGGCTCACTGTTATAGAAAAATCGTTCTTAATCAGAAAATCGATAACGTGGTCGTCGAGAAGAGTGCCGTTTGTAGTGAGATTCCAATAAAGCTTCTTTGAAGTAAGGCTTTTCACATGAGTGACAATCTCCTTCATCAGGCCGAATGCCAGCAGAGGCTCACCGCCATACAGCGAAATGTATATGTCGTCGGTAGAATTGAGTAAAAACTTTTCAACTGCGGTTTTTGCCGTCTCCAGGGACATGTCCCTCCCACTGTGTGTACGCCTCGTTGGGTAATGTCCGCTGTACACGCAATATCGGCATCGTAAATTGCACCGTTCGGTAAGATTGAGAATCAGTTGTTCGTGAGGAGAACGGGCAAAGGTGTCTTCAATCGAAAAATCCTCGTCAAGGACCATTTCAGTGGGGCGATGAGTAGAAAAAAGCCCATTTTGTCGCTGCGATAGAATCATAGCATAGGTGCGCTTGATGTCCTTCTTGCTATGACCTGAAAACTTGCTGAATAGTCCCTTGAGTTCTCCTTCCTGAAATTCAGAAACAACATCGTGGACGCGGGAACTGACCTTGAAGACCCGATTTGAGTTCACATCATATACGTATTTGTTTCCCGCGGTTTCGAACTTATGGATAAAAGGTTTCACATCGCTTCTCTTTGGAATGTTCTGAAGCCGCAACCCAGTCGATACGGATTGTTTCAGCGCTTTTATGGCGCTTGGGTATCAACGAAAAGCCGCTTTGTAAAAAGTGTGTAATCATCCCATGAACAGCGTAACCGTTTGTAATTACGTATTGGGCGCCGGTGGAAGATGAGACTCGACTCAAACCTTCACCGGGACGTAGGGCCGCCTTAGCCGGGTGAACGGTTATGAAAGGGTCGTCAATTGCCGATGACGGATACAATGATGTTATCTCTGTTATTCGCGTCCTTCCATGGTCCCCACAACCGATTTTTGGGTAGCATGCTGCCCTGCGCTGCTGCTTGTCGAAGGACATGAGCACGTGCATCGCTTGGGTGGTTTTTTGTTCGTGTCAGTGGGAGGCGGGTTGGTGGTTGTCTTATTCGTAGGAGTTGTCTTAGTTGTAGGACTTGTCTTGTTCGTAGGGGGCCTCGAATCAGTAGGAACCTGAGGCTTTGCCCACGCATGCGAATGTACTTGAGACTTTGTATAGTCCTTTTTACAAGGACAGCTACAAAATCTACCGGCGGTTAGGACGACGGGGGTAGTTTTTTCCGGACCAATTTCTAGTATGTCTGTATGCCTATTACTGGAAATCCAACCAATAGGTAACAGAGCACAGACTGATCCTGCCGCAAAAGTCCACATCTTCTTAAGAAAACCTCTGCGTTCCATGCCCAAGCTCCTTGAGTAGCGCTTCCGCTTTTCCACGTCATTTTTGATGCACACTCAAATTGGTAACCGTTTACCAGGGACAGTGTAACCATTTGTAATTAGATATGGGGTGGTCTGGAGGGGGGATGAGTCTCCCCTCCGGCTTTCACCGGGACTTAGAGCCGCCTCAAGCCCGGTGAACTATTACTCAAATTGAATGGGAAGCTATGTAATATTTACACCGCTCTATCTATTATGCTATTATGTTGTATGACGTACTGTCTTATGCAACACAACTTATGAAATAGCAAGAACGAAAGTTCGCATGTCGTAAGATATATCTGATGTAATGGTTCACCAGGAACAGTGGAGCATTTGTAATTGGATATGGAGTGGTCCGGAGGGGAGATGAGTCTCGCCTTCAGCTCTTATCTGAAACAGAGTCGCCTCAAGCTCGGTGAATGATTACCTCTGATAGACTAAGCGTTCATCCAAAGCGCAAATTAAAGCGTTTTTTGCCTTTCCTGGAACCAAAGACCGTGGCCTGCCCAACGCTTCTTTTGCGCCCGAAGCGCATGAGACAATGATCTTGCCTAGGTCGTAAAGGCCAGGAACATTCCCTCAAGTTTCATCTCGGTCTTGGTGAAGTGTATTGATGAGTTCATCAATGCTTCGACGACGAGATTCGTCGAATTCGCGCGTCGCCTTCAAATGGGCCAGAGATGCGGCGCACATAGTCAGTTCGAGCTTATGCGCCACTTCCGAGCGCTCATCAATCTTATCCATGTATTCCGAGAAGAGGGCGGGATCTTTGCATTCCGGCGCTGCCGGCAGTCTGAACGTTTCGACCCCGAAATGGGCGCTGACATCAGAATTAATCGGTATTCGTTCCATTGATCTGAGAGGACAAAACGGACTGTTAGCCTCCGGCGCTTGAACTTGATATTCCTTGATCGCCGTGGCTTCGATCTTGTTCAATAATTCTAAGAATTGTCGGCCTTTACGGTTATGTGGTTTGGATTTTACGTATAGGGCCTCAAATTGATTAATCGGATCCTCAATTTCCACACGGTTCGTCGGGTCATAACCGAGTAAGTGGGAAGTCCTTCGCAGCGGGTCCGGTCTTGTTTCTTCAGCGGGCGCGTCATTATCGCCGAGCGCCTTTCGAGGCATTTCGATTCCGTCGTCCTGTATACACGGAAGGTCCGGCAATTTCTTGTCGTGGTCTAGGCGGTCGTGTACTAGAATGCCTAAACTCTCGAGATCGCGAAAAGCCCTTTCTATGGCGTGGACCGTACCGGCCACCGCCTGGTGATAGAGATAGCTCGAATCATTCGCTATTTGCTCGCCCGTCAAATACCATTTCCAGAATTGCTCACCTGCGGTGTACAGATCTTTCCAGGGTGAAGACGTTGATCTGCTCACGGTTTCAGCCGTCATTACACTCAACTGATACACAAATGATTCGACATCAAAGCGTCCTTTGAACTCACCTGCCGATATGGTCGATTCAGGGCTGAAAGCTTTCATGCTTATGATTTTAGAGATCAAAGCAGGGTTCATGCTTATTTGTCGTGTGTAAACGAGAGACTGCACATAATTTTCCCAGGCTTGGTGTCCAAAACCCAAGGCGGGTCGGACATGCTGCGGCGAGCAGGCGTCGGCGATTGCGTGAAAAACAGGGCCAAGAAGCTGAAGTCCCACCAAGTGTGAGTTGGGTCCTCTCACCTCGAGAGGTTCGTTTTGATCCGAAAGAAAATGGAAATAGTAGAATTTGACAAGTACGGTCCAGGGCACAAATGAGGTGTTTGCGAATCCCTGTTGTAAATTGGTCTTCCATTCGGAGGAGCCCCGGCGCCAGGCGGGCCTGACGCGGTTAAGGACTAAAGAATTCTCCGTATCCACCAGTCCTCTGAGGTATACGGATATGCCCTTTACGACGAAAGCGTCGAAGCCCTTTTTCGAAGAAGAGTCGTAGGAATAACCGCTACCGCTCGGCCAATGCTTGTCGCCGTCAGGGAGAGGATTTATGAAGTGATTGAACGGCGAAAACGTGTGGCCGAACAATCCGGTCACATTCCGTTTGGATTTCCACAGGAAGCCGGGTAGACGCAGAGATAAGTCGCCGTACTTGTCCGTGTGCCAAGCCTCGAAACCGGCCAAGCGCTCAATTGCGCTCTCAGTGGATGGAATCTCCTCTATGGATTTTCGTTGGCCGTACGCCAATTCCAAAGACTGCAAGGCCTTCTTTTGCAACGGTGTGCCGGAATTCTTTATATAAGCGACTGCATCACACACTATCCAGTAGTGTACTTTTCCGTTCATAGAGATCTCAAAATCATATTTGTCGGTAGTTCCTCTGGTAAGATTAGCAAGAACCTATACACGCTCTCTTTGCTCCCTGCAATACCCAGCTACTTTCACGAATCCAATATACTCGTATTCAAGAGAGTACTTTTTGTATGGTTATTTTCTTATCTGCGTAGTAGGAGGCCGTAAAATGTTGGGAGCTATTATCGGTGACATCGTTGGAAGTCCTTACGAATTGAGAGGAAATAGAATAAAATCCATAGATTTCCCCCTTTTCTCGGGGGACTCTCGTCCCACGGACGATACGGTTCTGACCGTCGCCACCGCGGTGGCCATTCAGCAAAAGAAGCCGTATGGCGTATGTTATCACAACTTCGGGAGACATTACCCAGCAGCAGGCTATGGTCATAGGTTTCTGGACTGGCTCCGCACAGACGGCGCACAGCCCTTCGGCTCATTGGGCAACGGATCGGCCATGCGAGTATCCCCCATCGCCTGGTATTTTGATGATATGGACACAGTGCGTGATGAAGCGAGCAAATCCGCCGCCTGCACTCACAATCACCCGGAAGGTATTAAAGGAGCGGTCGCTACGGCCATGCTTATACGTGTGGCCCGCCATTCAAAAGACAAAGAGTTGATGAAGTCGATGATGGAACAGTTCGGCTATGAGACCAACATACCGGTGGATGAAATTAGGCCGACGCACCGGTTCGACGCCACTTGTCCCGGCACGGTTCCTGAGGCTTTCCGTTGTGTATATGAGGCAAACTCGTACGAGGAGGCTGTTCGCCTCGCCGTGTCTCTCGGAGGAGACGCCGACACGTTAGCGTGTATAGCCGGTTCGGTAGCTGAAGCCCTGTGGCCCATACCCGAAGATATTTTCAAGCGGGGGTGGGATATTCTCTCCACGCACACTGCCGATATAGCCCGCTGGGTAAGAATGTTCTTTATTCTGCAAGGAGTAACGGATGAGAAAGAGATTCAGACGCTTGACGATCCCCACGGATACATACGGTTTTCGTCGGGCTGGTCGGATCCTACCGTTAGAAGATTCCCCGCTATTTTCTCGTCGGTAGAATAGCCAAACATATTTCAGCAAGTCCTCTCCTCCACATACCATGCGGATAGTGAAGGCAAATATTTGGGAGCGCCTTCTTCCACGAATGCGCTCCCATCGGCGATTCGTAATCAATCACCCAGCTTGAACCGCCTCTGCGCCCGTGAATACCGGAGGGAAGCCTCATCTCCCCTCCGGACCACGACATACGTTGTTCCGAAGGGACGTCATACGTAGTGAACGCTTGCGTTTGTTGTATGATTGAAAAAACCTTACCTACTAGCATTGACCGGTCAACACAATTATTAATGTGGCCTTCGTGCGGAGCGAGGGCGCCAAGATTTCTACCGTATGTCTCTTTGGCTCTCTGGGAATTCCGCAGGATTTTTGACCTGCTCGGCACAAAATGCGTGACAAAGGAAGGGTGATAATGTTAGCTTGAGGCGCATATTCTATTGTGGCGATCCATGGGGCTTGCCGCTTTTTGCCCAAAGGGCCGGTGGGGAGTTGAAATATGGTGTGTTACAGATTCGGCGTCGTGTGTGCGGCGCTTGTTTGTGTGCTCGTGACGGTAATAACGGGCTTTGTTTCTGCTCAGGGGGTTCCCGCTGCTTCGGCCGTTGACGGCATGTCCGCCGGGTTGGCGCCCTCAAATCCACTCGCCTTTCCAGGGGGCGCATCGCCGGGACGATATGGACCCGGCCCCCTAGCCCTTTCCGATGCAATGATTCCCAGCTTTTTACGACCGGCAATCCCCAACCTTGATATAGGGTTCGTCTACGCTTTTGGCAAGAATCTCAGCACTGGGCGCATTACGGGGGACTACCTTCTTCCGCGAAGGGGCGCCGACGGTTCGGTTCTTTTCGCCGAAGCGCACGCTGAGTATATCGGCTTCTGGAAAGATCGTGCAAGGGCCTCCACGCAAATTGACGTGAATTACGTACTAGGACCGGAAGAGGTCACTGCTACATCCGCCGCCTATGATCCATTTCCCAATCGGTTCGACTTATCACTGGGCGGAGGCTATCGGGCTATCTTCAGACAAGATTCTATTTTAGGATTAAATGCTTTTTACGACGGCACGCAATTAAGCAAAACCTGGTATTCTTCCTGGGGATGGGGCGCTGAGGCAATCTGGTATGTAGGTGATAAGAGTTCTACAGAGTTGCGCTTCAATTGGTACGGCAATCAGTTTAATCGCAATGCGCTGACCAACGCCTTCAGGAACTTCGGCAGCAGCTTCGACGTTGAAGCTTCCTATTGCAGGCCCCTACTGAACGCTGCGTATGATGTCCGTCTATTCGGAATCGGCTATGGGTTCAATAGCGAACCCACCGTCTATGGTTTCCGAGGCGGCGCCGAGGCTACTACCAGAGATGGTGTGTTTTCGGTGAGATACGAAGTCGGCCATGATCGCATCAATGAGACGTATAACGAGGTAGGTCTCAACCTAAACATCGGATTTCAACTCGAAAATTTGGTTCGAGGAGAATCGCCGTTTTCAATGCCCGAACCGGTATTCGTAAATCCCCGTAATCAAACACGAACCCTGACGGCTAAAGTTCGGAGAAATTGGCATCAACCCGCAAGCGTTATCTTGGCTCGGGCTGCAACGGCAAAGGGACAACAGTTCGCCAAGGGGCTTATCATGCCGCCCCAAACAGGTAATTTCAATACGACAGGCGCAACTTTTAACCCCGGTCTCACTAACGGCGGAATATTGAGTCCCCAGGCCAACATGAATTATGTTGACAAGCAACCATTAAGCAGGGTGCATGTTGAGTTCACCGTTACGAATAATACATTTTCAGGCGCTCGAACGTATGCTTTCGGACCAATACTCGTTTCATCCCTGCCTAACAATCAGCTGACGAGTGATGCAGCCGGTGTTACTATTCCCGCAGGAGCCACAGGCGTTTACTCCTTCGACCTTACTCCGGCGCAACTTGCCGCCGTTAACGCCGCCTTCCTGAATGAGCCTCCACCCGGCGCAAGAATTCAGGGTTTTCGTGTGGAGCGCTTCACGGGAACCGGCCAAGTTGGAACAATACAAGGAAGCATAGTAGTCAGCTACTATCACTGAGATTAGGGAGGCGCCTTCCGCCGGAAAGGCGCTCCCCATGCGCTTTTTTTTCTCGTGAACGTCGCTCTACTTCTTCAAATCATCACGCTTTTCCAGGTCCATTGTGGCCGGCCCGTGAATGACTTTCCCTTCGGCTGAAAAGCGCGAGCCGTGGCAGGGGCAATCCCAGGTGTGCTCCGCATCGTTCCAGGAGACAATGCACTTCATGTGGGTGCATTTTGCGTTCAGGATGTGAGCTTCGCCTCCCCTGTCCTTGAATACGGCTACGGATTCCTTGTCGATGGTGGTGACGATTCCTTCTTCCGCGAGAACATCCCCGATCTTCTTGCGGCTTTTGGAGCGCACCATCCCTGAGATAAACTCCTGAGCGATATTGAGGTTTTGGGAAACAAACTCCCAGGCCGAAGTAACCGGCTTGAAACGCGTGGGGTCATATACTTGCGCCCACGGATTCAAGCGGCCCTGAACTAGGTCCCTGAGGAGTAAGCCGGCTGCGGTTCCCGTGGTCATTCCCCACTTATTGAAGCCCGTGGCTATGAAGAGATGCTCCGACCCGCCTGCAAACTTCCCGATGTACGGGACGCCGTCCACCGTCATGTTGTCTTGGGTGGACCAGCTCCAGTCAATGGATTCCACGTCAAGGTTGTCTCGGATATAGGATTCCAGCCGCTCGTAGTAGCGAAGCGTGTCGCCGCCTTGCCCCGTCTTGTGTTCCCCGCCGCCGGCGATAATGACATCCCCTTCCTTGTAACGCTCGACACGGAAGGAGTGCATAGGCTCTTCCATTTGCAGGAACATCTCGTCCGGGAAGGCTGAGCGCAATCTCACACCCATGACATACGACCTACTCGCGTGCATCCTCGCCGCATACATGGGAGCGCCGTCATAAAAGGGAAAATGGGTCGTTATGACCACCTTTTTGGCGCGAATATCGCCCGCGGTGGTCTTTATGACACAGGGGTCGCCTTCTTCGATGTCCTGCGCGCGCGTGTTCTCGATAACGTGAAAGCCTTCGTCTCGGCAGGATTCCAGGAGTCCCACAAGATACTTTGTCGGGTGAAAGCGCGCCTGATTCTCAAAGCGAACCGCGCCGTGCGTGGAGAAGGGAAGGTCAAGCTTGTTCACAAAGGACGCCGGCAGGCCCAGCTTCCGGGCGACTTCGGCCTCTTCCTGTAGTTCCTCCACGTGTTCTTTGGATGTGGTATACGTGTAGGCGTTCCTGCGCTCGAAATCGCAATCAATGCCCAGTTCTTTGACGTTGGCCGCAATGTGTTCAATGGCCTTCTGATTGGCCTCGCCGTAGAGTCGAGCGATGTCCTCATCGAAATCCGAAGTCAGGGTATGATAGATGGCGTTATGGAGTGACGTGACCTTTGCCGTGGTCTTGCCCGTTACGCCCCTGAGCGCCCTTTCCGCTTCAATGAGCGCAACTGAGAGGCCTTCCCGCTTGAAGAGCGCCGCTGTGCTTACCCCTGCGATACCGGCGCCGAGCACGGCGACATCCACTACGCCTATGTCTCCGATGCCGCCGGAATACTGCGCGGGCGGCATGGTGTCGATCCAAAAGGATTCTCGCTTACCGGGAGGGGTATACGGATTTCTGCCTGACGTCATGGTAATTCTTCTCCTTTGGTAATTAACGCCGCCGACTTGGGTTGTCGGCCGACGATTGTGAGGAAATGTTCTTCCCTCTACGCGGTTCACAATAATTTCGGGTGCCTTAAACCGCACTTCGTAGACATATCTTCTTCGTAATTAGAGTCGGAATACAGGAAGCTCTATTCCTTTTTGCCTCCTTTCCAAAAATAGAGTAAGGCGCAACATAGTACGGAAACCGCAACGGCAAGGGGAACGCCCCCTACACGACCGGCAATGGAGCACGCGAGAATGGCGAGCACTCCGTATTCCATTCGATTCTTCATCCAGCCGACGAGAAATGGAGCAAACCCGAAAGCCACGCCTATGACAACCTTGAGAAGCTTTTCTTCGTAGATGATTCACCGCCGTTTTCCGAGATGATGAGGGCTCCGAGAGGCTTCAGCGGCTGGTCAGCCCCGTGCGTTTTCAATTACTCGCTCGTTACGAACCGTGCCTTTAGTATACGAAGTTTATGCGTTTGCAGCTAGGGTCCACGATGAAACGGCGCTGTTTCCTGCGGTGTACAGAGCGGTAAGAGGAGAGTGTGAGAGAGAGGTATGGATGAGATAGGCTTGGGAGCGAAGGGGTGCGCTTACTCTGGGCGAGTGAAGGAAAGGAGCGCCCATTCGCTGCGAGGTGGCGACTCCATGTAGGAGCCGCCGTGAGATCACTTCGTCACTTTCTGAGGCATCGGCATGGGAGCCAACGGAGCCGGAGTGCACTGAGCCTGCGCCGCAATGGGAATAACCGGTGCGACAATGATGGGCGCCGTCACTACAGGGGCGGCAGGGAAGAGCGGCGATCGCTCGCAGCACGGTCCAAGAGGCGCCACGGGAGCGGGACAAATCGGTGTAACGACGTTCACTACGCACGGAGGGGCGCACCCGTCCGCCTGAAGACCACAGGGGGCGAGCAAAGCCGCCGCAGCGATGATAACTAAGATGCTGAGGTATTTCATAACGCCTTCCTTATACCAATACCTGATCAAAAACGTAATATTAGGGAGAACCTTCTTGAAAGAAGGCTTATCACCAAAAGCCCTCTCCAAAAACTTCTGCAATTGCCGGAATCGGCTTTTCTCAAGGAGATAACACCGCTTTCGGCGATTATCACAAGTTTCTTAGAACAAGGTTGGTAAAACCTATTTTGCAAAAAAGCTCCACCGATCTTACTCCTGTGACAGCACATTGGTATTACACATCGAGTGATTCAAGCGAGACGACGCCTACCAAATCGAATGGCGGAATCGTTCACCGGGAGCGCCCCAATCACTCCAAACCATAGTGGGAGTGATACGGAGGAGAGAGAAGTCTCTCTTCCGGCCTGTAAAGGAGCCGGAGCCGCCTGGAACCCGGTGAAACAGCGCTAAACGGAAATCAGGCCGGCTGGAGTCGCTCGGCCTGAACATGCGTCAATTATATAAGAAACGTCCTTCCGGTAATCAATTGATGGACTAAAAGTAGGTCTCCAGTCCCAAACCCAGGGCAAAGAAAGAATTGTAGATCTTGGACTTGTCAATGTCTACGACGCCGGGGACAACTCCGTCCGGCGCTAATACATCCGAAGCCGTCACTGTGGAGGTCACTTGGCCTTTTCCCTCTACTTGGTTCACGTGACCTTGAACCCACATGCTGCCGCGAAAATTCCTCGTTATATCCACAAGGCCTTCAAACTCGCCTTCGAGAAAGTAGCCGCTGGAGGCGTTCAGCGTGTAGCGTGACGTAACGATTTCACGTAAGCCGGTCGTCGTGCTACGGCAGTTAATGGTCATAGGATCGCTAAAGTTCGAGAAAGCAAGAGGGAAACCTTTTATGCGCCAGCGATACATCAGTTGCGTTTCACACCCACAGCACTTTCTACCTTGGCCACGAATACCGATAAAGGGATCATAAAGTTTCAGCAGAGGATCGCCGACCAACTGGCCGACACCGCCCACTCATATTCGGTCGCAGGGTATGCTGACACCGTTCAGCTCAACACGCCCCGGAATTTCCAACGTTTCATTGCGAGGATTCGTCATCCGCCAGTCGGCGTGCTCCATGTGGAAACCCGCCTCGATGCCGAAAATGCTGTTAACCCAGAAGAGGACGCCTGCTTCGGCCATCCACCACTGGAATTTGGTGTCCCAATACCAGGGTGAGACGGTGTTGCCGCCGTTAAAAGCCGCAGGTCGTGTCCATACACCGGTCGCGCTCATCTTTACGGTACTCACGCTCTTGGGGATATTGCCGCCCAAGATGCCGTAGAGGACAATGTTCTGAACAGGTTGGATCTCCGCATTGACATACCCCATCCAGAAGTTCATGTCGCGCAGCTCCAGATCCATTCGCTCAAAGGCAAACTTCTGTTGGAACGGATCGGGGTTTGAGTTGAACGGGAAGTGCACGTTGTACGCCCACCATTGGTGACCCGCTTTGGCCCCAAGCTTGAACCCCCAGAGTTCATCAGCGTAAGGCCTCCGTTCACCACCTTGAGCGGGGAAAGTCAAATTACCGGCATTGTTCCATCCCGGGGCCGGAGGCAACGGACTAGGAGGCGCTAACGGCGGCGCTCCCTGCGTCCAGCCCGTCAATGGATGGAGCGCCATGACGAACGTCAGAGCTAACAGCAGGATTCTTAGCATTCAGGGACTCCAGCGGACTTGGTAGAGCGACGTGCGACTAAGGGCTTCGGCGCGCGCTCGCAGTGTCATTGACCGGAATATACCACAAATGAACGTAAATTATCAATCATTTATCACCATTGTATAGTGTATTTTCTTGATTTAATAGTGGTGAATTATGAGATAAATGACGTTAATAGCTGATAATAAGCAGTAACATGAGATATTGGTGTCAACGCGCACGCAGGGCGACCCCGCTCATGAATTCAACTATAACGCGAACTATACCCGCCACATGGTAAATACTATTCTTGGAAATTAACGGCTCATCCGGTATTTGCGTATTTGATACCAGCAAACTGAATAGGAATGCTGAGTCTCTTCATTATTAAGGAATCTGAGGAGATAGTCAGGCATGGCCACAAGTCTATGGTATCACGGGTTCGGATCCCGAGGGCGAGGGTGGCTCCATCGTCACACGAGATTTCTCGATGGCACAGTCGTAGCAACAGTGGAGCAGGATCATTCGTATTTTGCTTGTCCTCTGTGGTATGCCCGGAGCGCGATTCGACAAGGTAAGGTTGTTCGTCGTTTGAGAGCCGGTAATATGAACTCGACACCTTTTTTCATTGATGTTGTGGCTCAGCGAGTCAAATGCCGAGAATGCGGTGTTGTTCGACAAATGAGCATTCCTTTCGCCAAAGAACACACCCGACATACCAAGGGCTTTGAACGGTATGTGTTGGATCTCTCCAAAGAAATGACGGTTCAGGCAGTGGCCAAACACCTTGGCGTGAGCTGGGATATAGTCAAAGGCATTCAGAAATGTTATCTCGGACGGAAATTTTCACCTCCGAAGCTCCAGAACCTTGAATCTATCGGCATTGATGAGATCTCCCTGGGCAAGAAACATAAATTTCGGATCGCGGTCTTGGATTTTACCTCCGGTGCACTCGTGTTCGTAGCAAAAGGCAAAGGCGCCGGCGCACTCGAACCGTTTTGGGAAAAGCTTGGAAAGAACAAGGACAAGATTCGAGCAGCCGCCACAGACTTGTCTCCTGCCTATACTCAAGCGGTCCGCGAATACTTGCCGAAGCGTCTCTGGTCTTTGATCACTTTTATGCGATCAAGTTGATGAATGAAAAGCTCACGGATTTGAGACTAGATAGTTATCGAGAGGCCACCAACCTCCCTATGAGGGAAGCGCTCAAGGGAATCCGTTGGCTCTTGGTGAAAAACGCAGGGAATCTCGATGACAAGCGCAATGAACGGCAGCGTCTTGAGGAAGCTCTTAGGATTAACGAGCCCTTGGCCGAGGGATACTATATGAAGGAAGAGCTTGGCCTGATTTGTAAGCAGCCGGATAAAGCCGCTGCGCGTATGTTTCTCGACGA
>JBBRBO010000093.1:0-16577 GCA_038205805.1 Desulfomonilales bacterium | reverse complement strand
TTTAATATGCCGAAAGCGGCCTTTTCTCCTTGAGAAAAGCCGGTTTCGGCCATTTAAAAGTTCTTGGAGAGGGGTTCGGGGAGAAGCCTTCTTTCAAGAAGGTTCTCCCCGATATTACTTCTTTGGCTGCGCATTGGTATAAGAGAGATTTTCCCCAAACCTATTTCTTGAACAAGCGCTAAGGCTTTTCGTTTGTGGAGGTGTGTTCTATGGAAGTCCGTTTCTTTGATTTGTCCCGTATGTCCGGGTCCGAGCGCGCCGCTCTCTATGTGCGATCCGGAGTGAACGTGAGCAATCTCATCCCTAAGGTGATCCCCATTCTCGACGGTATCAAGAACCGTGGCGATGCGGCCGTACGGGAGTTTACCGCTCAATTCGACGGCGTTGATCTCTCACCGGAGCGCTTTCTAGTCTCGCAAAGCGATATGGACGAGGCGGTGCAAAGCCTCTCGCCCGAACTCTCCGACGCTATACGGACCTCCTTGGACAACATCACGCGCTTCCACGAGGCCCAGAGAGAGCCCGAAACCTGGAGCATGGAAATCCGGCCTGGGCTCGTCGCCGGGGAACGCACGATCCCCATTGATTCCGTGGGATTGTATGTGCCGCGGGGCAAGGGCTCGTTTCCGTCCATGATGATGATGTCCGGCGTGCCGGCTAAGGTGGCGCGCGTCCGGCGGATTGTCGTGGCCACCCCTCCGGATGCGAACGGCGCCGCAGATAGGGCGACCCTGGCGGTTGCGCGACTCATTGGAATCCATGAGGTATACGCACTCGGCGGAGTTCAGGCCATAGGCGCCATGTGCTACGGCACGGAAACCGTCCCGCGGGTGGATAAGATCGTGGGGCCGGGTTCCGGTTTTGTCATGGCGGCCAAGCAACTGGTCTCCACCGAGATCGACACGGGAATGCCGGCCGGCCCAAGCGAGGCCATTGTCTTTGCCGATGATTCCGTTGATGTAGAAACCGCGGCAGTGGATCTGCTGATTGAGGCGGAACACGGGCCTGACTCAGCGGCGTACCTTGTGTGTGTTGATGGGGAATACGCCCGTCGCGTAGCGGAAATAATCCCTAAGCTGATAGCGGATTTGCCTGAAGAGCGCCGCGGTTACTGTGAAGCGGTGTTTCGGGAGAACGGCGGCGTCGTATTGGCCGCGGATGTCGAGGACGCGGTCAACTTCATCAACGGGTTCGCCCCCGAACACCTCCAGTTGATGGTGCGGGAACCCTGGGCCTTGGTCCCGCAGATACGCACTGCAGGGGAGGTTCTGATCGGGCCGTTTACTCCGGGTACGTTGGCGAATTATTCAATAGGTCCCAACGCCATACTCCCCACTTCGGGGTTTGCACGCACGGCGTCGGCGCTATCGGTGCGGGACTTCACGCGAAAAATGTCCTTTGCCGAAGCCACTGAGGCGGCGTTTCTTGAACTCGCACCAAAGACCCTGGCCTTAACGGAATACGAAGGCTTTGCCGCGCATGCCCGAGCCCTGACGCTGCGATTAAATGCTACCGATGTGCTTTCAGAAAAGTAATATCCGCGGAGCTTTGATTGCAAAGCAGGTTGTTCCGACCTCTGTCTAAAAAATTTGTGATACTCGCCGAAATCGGCTTTTTCTACTTGAGAAAAGCAGGTTTCGGCAATGGCACACATTCGCATGAAAGTTTCGCGTCCGGGATGCGACGTACAGCGACCACATGGAAGGATTGGCCGTATGGGAGCAGAAAACCCCCCAAGCCCCCTTATCACGGGGGTAAGCGTCGGCTCCGAGTCAAAGGTTCATAAGGCGGTATTCTTATGTCCCCCTAACAAGAGGGATACAGGGGTTAATCCTACAATCCGCCCTTATTCATATACCGATGTGCTTTCAAAAAAGTAGGATCGGCGGAGCTTTTTTTGCAAAGCAGGTTTTTCCAACCTCTTTCTAAGACATTTGTGATAGTCGCCGAAAGCGGCATTTTCTCCTTGAGAAAAGCCGGTTTCGGCAATTGCGAAAGTTCTTGGAGAGGGGTTTGGGGAGAAACTTCTTTCAAGAAGGTTCTCCCCAATATTACATTGGTGATTTGGCATGTGTGTAAGGAGCGATGACATAATGGAGTTTACTCATTTTGACGAAGAGGGTAGGGCCGTCATGGTGGACGTGAGCGCTAAGGACGTAACCGCTCGCCGAGCGGTGGCCCGAGGGGAAATCGCCATGAAGCCGGAGACGTTCGCCATGATCGTGGAAGGGAAGGCGAAAAAGGGCGACGTCCTGGGTATAGCGCGAATCGCGGGCATAATGGCCGCGAAAAAGACCCCTGATCTTGTACCGCTTGCGCACCCGCTCCCTATTTCTTCGGTGAAGGTTGAGTTTTTCCCCGACGATACCCGTTCGGTCATAGAAATAGAGGCCGTGGTCACCGTCACGTCCCGCACGGGTGTGGAAATGGAAGCGCTCACCGCAGTGGCCGTAGCCGGCCTCACCATCTACGACATGTGTAAGGCCGTGGACAAGTTAATGAACATGGGAAACATCCGCCTCATCGAGAAGAGCGGCGGTCGCTCCGGCCATTTCGTGCGGGAAGAGGAAGAGAAAGGGTGATGGTGGGGAGAATACCTCGTTCAAGAAGCTTCTCCCTTATCACGATTGTTTTCTTAGTCTCGCTTAACCGTTGCCGCGTTGTTTGGAGTCTTCGATTCTCTGTCTGATCATTTCGAGTTCGTCGGTCTTGCCCGCGACCTCGTAGTAGTCTGCAATGTTCTCGAGGCTGGTGATGGCGTAAGGGTGAGTGGGGCCGAATGTTTTATCGACGATCTCTTGGGAGCGCTTGAGTAAAGGCTCCGCCTCGTCATACTTCTTGGCTCCGATTAATGCGCCCGCTAGGTTGTTCAAAGAGGATGCCACATGCGGATTGTTGTCACCGAAGGACTTTTCGGCTATTTCCAAGGCGCGTCGGTAGAGGGGGATGGCCTCCTGATACCTTTGCTGTGAGTCATAGAGCCCCGCCAGGTTATTGAGAGCGGTCCCGACTTGCGCGTGATCCGGGCCGTGGTGCTTTTCCAGGATTTCCAGCGCGCGTTCGTATGACGGTTTAGCGGCGGGGAATTTGCCGGCCGCTCGCTGAACGGCCGCCATGTTGTTGTGCGCGGTGGCGACATCCGGGTGAAAACGACCGAGGGCCTTTTCCAGAACGCCGATGGATCGACGAATCAACTGCTCGGCCTCGTTGAACTTTCCCTGCTCGAAGTACGCGCCGGCGATATTGTTCAATGATGTGGCCACATCAGGATCATTGGGTCCTAAGGACTTTTCTCGTATGGCGAGGGCACGCACCCACAATGGATTGGCGTCATCGAAGCGCGCCTGGGCACGGTAGATTTCCGCGAGGTTGTTGAGTGATCTCGCCACATTGGGGTGGTCCGGCCCAAATTCCTTTTCAGCTTCTTCGAGGGCCTGCGTACCGGAAGCAAGGGCTTCTTCGTACTTGCCGGCCATGAATAGATCGACGGTTTTTTTGTTATTTTCTTCCCACATACTATTCTCCTAATGATGAATGACCCGCCAATTGGGTCGTTTACTATTGCGCGGCGTTATGACGGATGGGTGACACGCCGGGGCATGATCGTTTCGTAGCTTCAGTATGGACGTACGCGTCATGAGGTCGGTGGCCGTCCATGCTCATATAGTAACTCTATAGCCGTTCTTACGCCAGTGTTCATGAGGGGAAAGAGGCGTGAGCACAAGCGTGGATGCAGCGGAAAGCCGTGCCACGGGATGCTCAGTATTGCGGCGCAGAATCCCCTCTGAGGGCAGCCTCCCACGTCTGGGGGAAGGGGAGCCGGACAGCCGCCGACGCACAAGTGGAGAGGGGGTGAGAGTGAAAATTCTTCTTGATCAAAAACAGTGCTCATGGAAAGGGGCAAAATAAAAAATGATGATTGTGCTATTTTTAGCTTGCAAAGGAGATCGGGATCTGCGAGTATGGTATTGCAAGTCAGACAAAGTGTGCCATCTTTTTGCAAGATGAAGCGTTGTAGTTTGTCGGCATTTGTCTCCATCAATCGCTGGAAGCAATAACTATAAAAGAGAATGTAGAAGGCCTTCGGGAAGCTTGCCGCTCCTTACTCAGAACCCGACTCGCCGACCGCGTCCTAACTCAGGTCATTTTCACCGAAAAAGAGCCCTCTCCGACCCGGTGAACCAAATACGCACTACCATCCAAGGAGGAGCCAAATGGCAAATCTGCTCGTAGACGAGCGTGACGTCAAATTCGTACTCTATGAACAGCTTAATGTGGAAGAACTCTGCGAAACCGAAAAATACGCCGAATTCTCACGCGAAATCTTCGACATGACCCTCGATGCAGCACAAAAACTAGCGGAAAAGGAACTCGCTCCGACTAATAAAGAGGGTGACGAAAAAGGTGTGAAACTCCAGGATGGTCAGGTCACGGTTCCTGAATCCTTTCACAACGCCTATAGACTTTATTGTGAAGGCGGCTGGGCGGCTCTACCCGTAGAACCCGACATGGGCGGACAAGGCTTCCCCTCATCCATCTACGGCCCGTGCATGGAGATGTTCGGAGCGGCCAATCAAGCCCTCATGATGTATCCCTCTCTAACGATCGGCTCGGCGCGGCTTATCGAACTCTACGGCACTGAAGACCAGCAGAGCGAGTACATGGAGAAGATGTACTCCGGTGAATGGTGCGGCACCATGTGTCTTACGGAGCCCCAAGCCGGCAGCGACGTGGGAGCCCTACGAACGCGCGCCCTAAAACGCCCCGATGGGAGTTACTCCATCAACGGCACGAAAATCTTCATATCCGCGGGCGATCATGACCTCACGGAAAACATCATCCACATGGTCCTCGCCAGAGTGGACGGAGCTCCCGCCGGCACCAAGGGCATCAGCATCTTCATTGTCCCTAAATACCGTCTTGAGGGCGATGATTTTGTCTCGAACGATGTGCAGTGCACCGCCACCGAACACAAGATGGGCATCAACGCATCCTCCACCTGCGCCTTAAATTTCGGCGAAAAGGACGACTGCGTGGGGTATCTCCTCGGCGAAGAAAACCAGGGCATGAAGATCATGTTCAACATGATGAATGAAGCCCGCCTCGCCGTCGGTATTCAGGGTCTGTGCCAAGCGAGCGCATCGTACATGCAAGCCCTTCGCTACGCCAAAGAGCGTGCTCAAGGCCCCGAAATCAGCACCATGAAGGATCCTAGCGCACCCAAAGTGCCCATCATCCAGCACCCTGACGTGCGACGTATGCTCATGTGGATGAAGAGCGTCACCGAAGGTATCCGTGCGCTGCTCTACTATGCTCATTACTGTGAAGACCGTGTGCGCACCGCCAAAGATGATGAAGAAAGAGAAAAATACCACGGCTTTCTGGATATCCTGATCCCGATATGCAAGGCGTGGAGTTCCGATATGGGCTTCAAGGTCACGGAAATGGCTATTCAGATCCACGGCGGCTACGGATATTGCCGTGAGTATCCCGTCGAGCAATGCCTACGGGACGTGAAAATCGCTTCCATTTACGAAGGCACCAACGGCATTCAGGCCCTTGACCTGGTGGGTCGAAAGCTCAGTTACAAGCAGGGCGCTCTCTTCAGGAGCATTGTCACGGAAACCGGAACCCTCTTGAAGATGGCCAAGAAGAACTATCGCCTCAAAGACATCGTGGAGCCGTTTGAGCTGGCCCGCAAACAACTTATTGAGGTCACACGGTATTTCGGCCTCAAGAGCATCACGGAAGACTTTATGATTCCGATCCTCTATGCCACGCCGTACCTGGAACTCTTCGGAGACGTGTCGGTGGGATTTATGCTCCTGTGGCAAGCCGTCATAGCGGATCGCCGCTTAAATGAACTCTATTCCGACGCAAAGGCCGAGACCCCCGAGCAAAAGGCCGCTCTGTTGCGATCCAACAGAAGCGCCGCCTTCTACAGAGGTAAAGTGGCCTCCGCAGAGTTCTTTGCGAACAGCATCCTGTCCCTGGCGTCGGGCAAAGCGAAAGCCATTATGTCCGGGGAGCGCTCAGCGCTTGATCTGCCGGAAGAATCCTTTGCACTATTCTAAGCCAACAACGGAGTCTCAAATATGAAATCGAGAAAAGTAGTCCTAGTGGACGCCATTAGGACGGCATTCGGCAAAGCGGGCGAAAAAGGGATCTTTTGGAATACCAGAGCCGACGACATGGTGGTGAAGGTAATACGTGAGCTGATGCGTCGCAACCCCAAAGTTAAGCCCGACATGATAGACGAAAACGCATGGGGCGTGTTCTGCCAAGAAGGCGATCAAGGTCTCACCTTAGGTAGAACCTCAGTTATGCTTGCGGGACTGCCCGAGACCGTTGCGGGTTACTCCATAGATAGGATGTGCGCCGGCGGCATGAGCGCAATTACCGCCGCAGGTTCTTCTATAGCAGTGGGCGCAAATGACGTAGTTATAGCCGGTGGCGTCGAGCACATGGGTCATCACCCCATGGGCGCAACCGCGGACCCGAACCCCAGATTCGTCACGGATAGGCTCGTGGATTCGAGCGCAATGTCCATGGGTGAGACCGCCGAGAACTTGCATGACATGTTCCCGGACATCACCAAAGATGACGCCGACGAATACGCCCTGTATTGCCAGAAAAAGGCCTACGAAGCGGCTCAATCCGGCAAGATCGGCGAAATGATCGTCCCCATGACCGTCTACACGAAGAACGGATGGGCGGTGGCCGATACGGATGAGCAACCCAGACCCGAAACCACAAAGGACGGTCTGGCAAAGCTCCGCACACCCTTCCGCGTCATGGGTCGAGTGACTCCGGGAAACTCTTCCGGACTCAACGACGGCGCGGCCGGTTGTATCCTCATGACGCTGGAGAAGGCCGAGGAGCTCGGCATCGAGCCGAAGATGGAAATGGTTTCATTCGCCTACGCAGGGGTAAAGCCGGAAATTATGGGGATCGGACCCATTCCTGCTACTCATAAGGCCTTAAAGATCGCAGGCTTGACCATCGATGACATAGGGCTCATCGAACTGAACGAAGCCTTTGCCGTGCAGGCGGTGGCGTTCATGAAAGAGTTCGGGCTCAAGTCCCCTGATGATCCTCGCATGAACATTTACGGCGGTTCCGTGGCCTTCGGTCATCCCCTGGCTAGTTCAGGGGTCCGCTTGGCCGCTCACTTGATGCACGGATTCAAGGAACACCCCGAAGTCGAATACGGGCTCACCACCATGTGCGTCGGTCTGGGCCAGGGTGGAACGGTGATTTGGAAGAACCTTCAACGGAACGGCAAGACCAAAGCCAAGGACGCCGAAAGCGCCCAAAAGTAAGGGAACCGTTCGTCGCGAGTCGCCCAACCGCTTGGAATCACGATGGGGCAGTCCGGAGGGGAGATAATTCCCTCCGGTCTTTACCGGCAAACAGGCGTCTCATACCCGGTGAACCATTTCAATGATCCACCGCCGGCTGCGACCGCTCTCCACACATAGGAAAGGATTATTACAATGGCTGACGCTCCAACCCTGTTTCATATAAAGAACTATGAATCCCGTGCGGGAAGAATCGCCATCGTCACCATGGACAACGGCGAAGACTACAAGAAACCCAACACATTCGACGAACGTGCCCTTGCATCGCTCCACAAGGTCGTGGAACAAATCGCAGGCGACTCGTCCATCAAAGGCATGATGCTCTGCGGCAAGCACTACATCTTCGCCGCGGGCGCTGACCTCATGCAAGTGCCGTTCATCAACACCTTCGAGCAAGGTCGCCAGATCGGCGCCGCCGGCCATGCGGCCATGAACAAGATCCGTAGCCTGAACATCCCCACACTTGCGGCGGTAAACGGCGCGGCGTTAGGCGGCGGTCTCGAGATCTCCCTTTACTGCGACTACCGCACCGTGTCTAAGGGCGTTACCGCCATAGCCTTCCCGGAGTGCTTTCTGGGGCTTATCCCCGGTTGGGGCGGCTGCACGTTGACTCCGCGGCTCATCGGCCCGGACAAGGCCCTCGAACTCATCGTCTACAATCCAATGAACATGAATCGCATGATCAACGGCGCAAAGGCCTTTGAGATGGGATTGGCCGACCGGCTCTTCGAGGCCGTCGAGTTCTTTGACGAGTCTTTGGCGCTCCTGGAACGCATCATCTTGGGTGAAGAGAAAATCGAGCGACAGGCGCCGGACTTCTCGAAGCTGAAGAACTCCCTGGAGCAAGCCCGCGCCTTTGTGGACATGAAGGTTCATGGCGCAGCGCCCGCCCCATACCGGGCCATTGAACTTATCGAAGGCGCGTGCGACCTCTCCAAGCCTGTGGAAGAAGGCTTCAAGGCCGAAGATAAGGCTCTGGGCGATCTTATCAAGACAAGGCAGTGCAAGGCCGGCGTCTACAGCTTCGACCTCACCCAGCGCAGGGCCAAGAAACCCGTGGGCCGCCCTAAGGACGTCAAGGCTCGACCCATCAAGAAGGTGGGCGTCATAGGCGCAGGGCTCATGGCCTCGCAGCTTGCGATGCTGTTTCTCCGCAGATACGGCGTTCCCGTAGTCATGAAGGACATCAAGCAAGAGTACCTGGACAAGGGGCTGGGCTATGTCAAAGGGGAACTCTCCTCGCTTGTGGCCAGGAACCGTATGACCCAGGCCAAGGCCGACCACCTGTTCCACATCCTCATCGGCACCTTGGATTACGGCGACTTCGCTGATTGCGACTTCGTCATCGAGGCCGTGTTCGAGGAAATGCCCATCAAGCAGCAAGTGTTCGCCGAGGCCGAGGCCGTGATCTCGCCTACGTGTGCACTTGCCACGAACACCTCCAGCCTATCCATAACGGAAATGGCGTCCAAGCTTCAGCATCCGGAACGTGTTGTGGGCTTTCACTTCTTCAACCCCGTGGCCGTGCTGCCGCTCCTGGAGATCATCAAGGGCGAGAAGACCGACGACGTGACCTTGGCTACGGCATTCGAGTGTGCAAAAAAGCTCAAAAAGAACGCCATCTTGGTCAAAGACTCACCAGCGTTCCTCGTGAATCGCTTGCTTACCAAGCTCCTGGGCGACTGCTTCCAGATGGTGAGCGAAGGCGCGGACTTCCAGCAAGTGGACGACGCCGCTCTCATGTTGGGATTGCCCATGGCGCCCTTTGAGTTGCTTACTCTGGTCGGGCCGGCTGTGGCCCTCCACGTAGGCGAAACATGCCACAAGGCGTGGCCGGATCGCTTCCCGCTGAACGAGCAGTTCAAGAAGATGGTGGATTCCAAGGCGACCCAGATCTACCAGGGCTTCGGACCGAATAAGAAGCTCGACCCCAAGGTGGAAGAAGCCTTCAAGGACAAGGGCGACAAAGAGTTCGTGAAAGAGGAAATCCTCGATAGACTCCTCACGAACATGACCGTGGAAATAGACCACATCCTTAAGGAAAAGGTCGTCTCAGACCCTAAAGACATCGACACCGCCATGATACTCGGGGCAGGCTGGCCTTTCTTCAACGGCGGCATCACCCTGTACTTGGACGTGGTGGGCTACACTCCCAAGGTGTTGCAAAAGGTGTTTTTCAGCCTGTAAGCGAAGAACAAAGGCATTATGGGGAAGGCCCTCGTTGAAGGGCTTCTCCGGTCTCACTCGCTTAAAAGCGATTGAGCGGCAAGATCTCATGAAAGCGCCTGCGTTTCGCCTCGCTAGGGCGCTTTCCCCATGAGAAGGCTATGGTCGGGCGTCTCGGGAGTAATCCGGCAGTCACCCCTCGGATTACCCACCTCCTCCGGGTCGTCGCATAGCCGCGCAGATGTGTAGATTAGCATGCAATGAGAGTGTCTTCGGGCGCTCTTTTTTTCTTGTTGGGGCGAAACTCGACTAGCGGTAAAGCGCGTCTGTTCCGGTGTTTCCTTCTGATACATATGCACAAGAGAGCGCTTGAGGACAAGATTCCTCACCCCCAAAGCATCTCTGAGTGTGGATAGGGGTTTTGGGAGAACTTATTTCTAGTAAGTTCTCCCCCACATTGCTCTTTAATAGCAGGACTGTACCCGCTACAGCCTTTCCGCGACGGCTTCGGATAGGTCCATTATCTTGAGTTGGTCGGATTTGCCCATAACGTTACAGGAGTCTTCCAGCATGGTAATGCAGTACGGGCAGGAGGTCACCAAGGTCTTTGCGCCGGCTTCCAGGGCGTCGGTGATGCGCAACTCGGCGAAGCGCTCACCGGCCTTTGTTTCCATCCAGACGCGACCGCCGCCTCCGCCGCAGCACACGCTGTCTTCTTTGTTGCGGGCCAGTTCCTTGAGTTCCGCGCCGGGTAGAGATTCGATGATTTCGCGCGGCTCATTATAGATCTTGCTGTGCCGACCCAGGTAACAGGGGTCGTGCATGGCGATGGGGCCTGTTTCTGCGCCCTCGAACTTCAGTTTGCCGTCCGCAATGGCCTTGGCGAGCACTTCCGTGTAATGGTAGACCTCGAACTCACCGCCAAGCTCCGGGTAGTCGGTCTTGAAGGTGGCGAGGCAATGGGGCGAGGTCACGATGATCTTCTTTACGCCTTTGCTCTTATAGAGGTCGATGTTCGACTGAGCGAGCTTTGTGAAGAGTTCTTCGTCGCCCACCTTACGGATCGACTCACCGCAGCAACTCTCTTCGTTCCCAATGATCCCGAAGCTTACGCCTGCGGCCTTGAGCGCCTTCACGACGGATTTGGCTATCTTGCGGCTGCGAATATCATAGCAAGATGTGCAACATACCGACAGGAAGTATTCCGTGCCTTCGGAAAACTCCGGCACTTCCGAGTCCTTGGTCCATTCCGTGCGCTGATTGCGGTCACCTGACCAGGGGTTGCCCTGGGCGTGGAGACTGCCGGCTATGGTCTTGAGACTCGGGGGGATTGTCCCTACTTCCGCAAGCATACTGCGCATTCCGCGGACGTTCCCGATGATATCCACGCCTCTGGGGCAGCGTTCCTGGCAGGCGCGGCATGTGGTGCATGCGAACAGGCAGTTCTCCGACTCGAAGCCCTCGAGGCCAAGCTGTCCAAGGCGCTGTACCTCTCGGATGTTGAATTCCTCGGCGGCCTCACCCGATACCAGTCGGTATGGACACGTGCCGGTGCATAGACCGCACTGCATACACCAATAGAGACTATCGGCCCCTGACGCCACAATGGCGTCGCTGACTTCCAGAAAAGGTGTTTTGGTTTCCATTCGTATTCCTCTAGGGACGAGTTCGTCGGGCCGGAGGCGGCTTTACGCCCGACAGAGGCCGGAAGGGAGGCTCATCTCCTTGCCGGCTCACCCATCCGTAATTTCAAGTAGTTGCATGGTTCTCAGTGAACGGTTACCCTGCAGGGCGCCGTTCACTTTATTTCGTTGCGCCGTGGGTCGGCCGCGCTCGAGGCGGCTCAGGCCCGGTGATCCGTTCCTAGAATCCTTTATAGGGGTTGGGGCCTGCCGCTTCCAACTGGGCTGTGAATTCCTCCAGAATCTTTGGGATGCGATGATAATCGTCCAAGGAGATTTGCTCATAGCGCACCCGGTCGGATTCCAGGGCCAAGCGGTCGAGGGTTTCCTTGATCTTGCTCATGCGGGTGTTCGCCAACTCGCTGCCCTGGATGAAATGGCATTGGTAGTCATCCCCAAATCTGCATCCGAAGAGGATAATTCCGTCAATGCCTTTTGAGAGGGCGTCGGCGATCCAGATGAGGTTCAAGGAACCTAGACATCGCAGGGGGATGAAACGCACCCACGGCGGATACTGCATCCTGTTCAAGCCCACCATGTCCACTGCCGGAAAGGCGTCATTCTCGCAGATGAGGGCGATCACCCTGGGCTTTTCGTCGTATTCGTCGGGGACATGAATGGCCTTGATCATGGAACCGATCATATCAACGGAATAGTTGTTGAACGAGATGATGCGCTCCGGGCAGGCGCCCATACATATGCCGCAGCGACGGCAACGTGTGGGGTGGGGCAGCGGCGTGCCTTTGGCGTCTTCGTTGTACATACCGAAGGGACATTCCTCGGTGCAGCGCTTGCACTGGGTGCATCGTGTGATCGCCAGTTCGGGATAGGACATGTCGCCCACTCTGGGGTGCACGGCGCGGCCTTGCCCCGTGAGTTCCACGGCCTGAATGGCCTTCATGGCCGCTCCGGCGCCGTCATTGGAGGCTCTGGACGCAGTCATGGGCTGGCGCACACACCCCGCGGTGTAAATGCCCGTGCGCTTTGTCTCATAGGGGAAGCACACGAAATGAGAATCAGGGAATCCATACTTCAGTTCGGGGACTTCGGGGCCTTGTCGGTAGTCCAGGTTAAGGAGGGATTCATCCACCGATACCGGCTGCATTCCGACTGCCAGCACGATGAGATCCGCTTCCATCTCGATGGAATCGTTAAGGAGCTGGTCTATGGTCTGGATGGACAGCTTCTTTTCGGCGCCTTCGGAAATGGCTAACTCGGCCGTGTCCGTTTTCACGAATACGGTCCCTTTCTTTTGCATTTCCTTGTAGAACTCTTCGGACTGTTCGGGAGTTCGCATGTCTTTGTAATAGACGATGACCTTGTTCTCTTCGTCTTGATCCTTGACGTATTGGGCCTGCTTCAGGGAGACACGGCAACACACGGCGCTGCAATAGGGCAGGTGATTGGGATCGCGTGAGCCCGCGCATTGGACGAATGCGACGGTGGAGGGTTCCGAGCCGTCCGAGGGACAGGTGATCTTGCCGGATTTGGCCATTTCCTCGAAGTCGACGCTGGTGATGACGTCCGGGAACTTGCCGTACCCGAGATGCTCGAGTTTGTTCGCGTCATACGGCTTCCAGCCTGCAGCCAAGACAATGGCGCCTGCCTTAAACGCGCCGCCGCCGTTGGACAAGGTGACGTCAAACATACCTGGGGCGCCTGCGATTTTCTCGATGGTGGTTCCGGTTTTAACCGAGATTTTGTCGCTCTCTTGAACGAATTTGATCGCCTCGCCGATGGTGATTTCCGAAAGTTCCTTGTAATTGGGGCCTACCGGTGTGTTTTTGTGCCATTTGGCCATGGCGCCGCCCAATTCCTGCTCTTTTTCCACAAGGACCACGGAATAATCGGCCTTGGCCGCTTCCATTGCGGCTTGCAGACCGGCCACGCCGCCGCCCACCACGAGAATCGTCTTGTCGGTCGCCTCGGTGAAGGGTGTTGGGAGCGTGGATTTAGCTATACGGGTGAGCCCCATACGCATGTAGTCCTCGGCCATCATCTGGGTGTCTTCCTCACCCGGAGGTTGCACCCACGCGACGTGCTCACGGAGGTTGATACGCTCCACGATGGTATTCAGAGGGTCAAAGGAAAACACATCGGTCTTCACTCGGCCGGAACATGCGGCTATGGCCGAGCAGTTCACTGCGCCCGAGTTGATGTCTTCGTTGATCTTAGCGACGCCTTCGGGGCTGCAAAGCGCCGGATGAACGTGCGTTTGCACGGGTTTGAACTTTTTTGTCGCGGAAAACAAACCCTCGACATCCATGGCATCGCCGATTCCGCAACCGGAACATATATATACGCCTAATTTCTGATCCATGTAGTGTTACCTCCCCTTGGTGCGCTGGATCGCTCGAAGGGCCGCTGCAGTGGCATCTTGCAATGATGCGGCCACTTCCATGGGCGCCTTCACGCACCCCGCCGGCACGATTCCCGATGCGCCCGGCGCCGTGACAAAGCCGAATTCGTCGTATTCCATCTCAAGGTTGGGCTTGGTTGTCGCCGTCTCGGGTTGCATACCGACGGCTAAGACCGCCAAATCCACAACTTGGTGAACCATTCCGCCTTCCGTGATGTTTTCGCCGTGGATGATGACTCCTCCTGATTCGGGATCAGGGGTTATCCTGGCGATTTTGCTCTTGGTGAGCTGAATATCCGTGTCTTGGATTACCTTTGTGTAGAAGTCTTCGTATTTCCCGGTGGCGCGAATGTCGATGTAATAAATGTACGCCTTCCCATCGGCCACTTTGTCTTTCACATACGTGGCCTGTTTGAGGGACGCCAAGCAGCAAATCCCCGAGCAGTAAGCCAGGTGGTTTTCGTCCCGCGAGCCTGCGCATTGGATGAACGCTACGCTCTTGATTTCCTTGCCGTCGGACGGCCGGAGCAGCATTCCGCCGGTAGGACCGTTGTGTGCGGCCATGCGCTCGAACATGACATTGGTTATCACGTTGGGCAGCTTGCCGAAACCCAAGTAGTCCATTTTGGTTGCGTCGTAGGGTTCCCAGCCGGTGGCCCAGATTACGGCTCCCGCATCGTAGGTGATGGTCTCGGGCTGCATGGTCAAATCAACCGCATTGTATTTGCATGCGTCGGCGACCGCCTGACCTTCGGGCGTTCCCACGATTGTGGGATCAATAACGTATTTGAAGGGATACGCCATGGCGTGGGGCAGGTAAGCGGCTTTAATCGTGTCCATATCGTAGTTGAATGCATTGGGGATTTCCGTTTGAGCCGCTTCGGTACATGCGCCGCATCCGGTGCAATTGTCATTGACGTACCGTGGATTGATCTTCACGGTGACTTTGTAGTCGCCGGGACCGCCCTGGACGGAGTCGATTTCCGCCATGGTGTGAAAGCTGATTTTGGGATTGCTTTTGAGTCGCTTGAAATTAATCTCCAGTCCGCAACCCGGGGGGCACAACTTGGGAAAATACTGGTTGAGCATGGCCACTCGACCGCCGAGATACGGATTCCGTTCGACGATGATGACTTCAGCTCCTGTTTCCGCGGCTTCGACGGCGGCGGTTAAACCGCTGATGCCGCCTCCTACCACGATAATTCTACGTTCTTCAGCCATGGATTGCCTCCGTGCAAATCAAGGCGCCTACCTGACGGTCTCCTACACGCCGGAGATGAAGCGCAGCCCCTGGGGATTGGGTGAAATCCTCTACAATGAGCCGTCGGCCGCATTTGTGCGCCGCTGGGTCGCTCCGCCTCTCCGACGAGGCGCATGTCCGTGATTTTGGATTTTGGTAAGAACAATACAATAATATGTCGAATTTACGTCAAGGCGTCAATGTTTCTTTTGAAAAACCGAGGAAATATTCAAGCGCTTTTCATCGCTTTTTCAAAAGATGTTGAGCCGTGCTACGAGTCGTTTTTCCATACCGGATTACATGTTACGCTCCATGATGCGGGTTGAGGCTGGGAGATTGCCGACGCCGTTGCAGTTTAGCCGCGGTTGAAGGGTCACGTTTTGCCGACAAGAGGTGTCGGTCACCGCTGTAGGCATCTCTGGGACAGCCCAAGGGCTGCGTGAGGGAGTGGGCGGACGACTCCATTAACGATTACTCCCCGATCAAAAAAATCCTGATTCAAAGGTAAGGGTTCCGGATGCCGAAACATGTGGTTAGGGTTTTGTAAAACAACCACCTAATATTTAAACATACATGACCCTAAATACGTTGTCAAGTGATTTCGTAAAAAGCCCTCGAAAACGGGATATACAGCTACAATACGGAAACTGACGGATGAGCGCAGCGAGGATTGTTTCTTTTTGGCGAAAATCGGCGCTTCGCTAATTGGTGTATTATGTCGCATCAGCGGCGTCGTTCACATGAGGACGGGTTACACTAAAGCAAATGCGGATCATGCCGGAGATTGGTCAGGTTTTTCATCAGCTCATCAGCTATGGATTGCCGCGGTGCACATCAAGCGACTCCTGATGATTTCCACACGCCGGAGATGAAGCGCGGCCCCTGGGATTTGGGTAAGTGTCTCCTACAGCGCGCCGGCTGCCGCGGTTGTGCGCCGAGAGGTCGCTCACGCCTTTCCGACGAGGCGCATGTCCCTAATTTGATAAGTAAGATAATTATTTTCGTATGGCTGATGCTTCGGGACTATGCCACGTTTATTTCAGGATTGAAGAAACGCGAATCTCTTCCATGGCCTACGTGCCGGTCACGAGCGGTGACAATGTGAACGGCTCAAGCTAGTCTATGAATGCGAATACCTCCTACTATCATAATTGGTGATCGGTCGGACTCTCGCATATTTCAATTGGCACATTTTCCTTGATTGCGAGTAAGAGGTCTCGTAATATGCTCCCCGTGTGTTATTTGGCTTATCTCTGTTCCATCATTAAATGGTGAATCAATGGGGTGAAAATCGACTGTGTGTTCGCAACGTACCATCCATTTTGAAAATGACCATGTTGTGTAATCCGCGTAATCCGCTCTATGTCATCACGGTAAACTATTGTGGAAAGCAGTTTCTGCGTAAGCTAATCGCGTCGCTCGTTTCCCTTTCCTCTCAATCCAGTGTAAAGCGGATCATAATTGTCAATCATTCACCATGGGAATCGCTGGCCGAGTTGCAAGTAGACAACAGAGTTCAGATTATTCAGCAGGAAAATAAAGGATACGGGGCCGGTCTAAATCGAGGAATAGCCGAAATTCAAGAACCAAACGCTCTTGTCTTTTGCTGCAATCCCGACGTTAGGATATTATAGTAATGGCCCTTGATTCTCGCGGATGGCATAATTACATTTTGGAATGCGAATAACGGTGTTATATCGCACAAAAAGTCACAGGAAAGGCCGTGTGCGGAGATGAAAGGATTGTTGTTGACACCGGATGAGCGCGAT
>JBBRBO010000092.1:0-16716 GCA_038205805.1 Desulfomonilales bacterium | reverse complement strand
TATCCAACAATCCCAAATCCATGATAAAGAAGACTCGTGGACATGCTTGCCTTTCCTTCATAGTCTTTTTCAAAACCAGGAAAGACAAAGCATGTCCTCTTTTAGTTTGCAACCTCAGGTACGCAAATCCCGGATGAACCTACATTATGATATGTAAATGGGAGCCTTTGTGGAGGTTCCCCATTAGCGACGAGAGTTTGGATTTGCGGCGTCGCGGCGCAACAATGAAAATGCATCATTCGCGGCGATTCTCTCACCTTTTTTCGTAAGAATAAGTTGATGAGGCGCCGGCGCCGGCGTATATTCTCTTTTTTCACTGATTTTGCGAATAGAATGGTGTCCGGGACGACGTTTGAAGACCCAACGGGATACGGCCGCGGTATGGTTCGAAAACCGCCGCAGACCCTGGTATTCCGTACAAGGGGCTCACGCTCCGTTTGGTGCTCACACTTATTCCTCGCGCATCGTGGTATAATAATGGAGGCGCACATGTTGAAACCGATCCACCGTTCCCTTCTTATTCTGCCGGTAAACGTGTCCAAGTTCGTTGAAAAAGCCTATCTTCGTGACGCTGACGCCGTCATGTTCGACCTAGAAGACGCTGTTCCGCCCGGAGAAAAGCAACAAGCGCGCTCCTGTGTGGCATCCGCTGTTGACATCGGCGGTCGAGGTGGAGCGGACGTTTACGTCCGTGTGAACAATGACCGCGATCTCATCTTTGAGGATGTCCGTTCGGCGGTGCGTCCGGGTTTACACACAATCTTTCTTCCAAAAGCCGAAGTGCCTGACCTCGTGAAGGAACTCGACAGGG
Source organism: Desulfomonilales bacterium (assembly GCA_038205805.1). GTDB lineage: Bacteria > Desulfobacterota > Desulfomonilia > Desulfomonilales > Desulfomonilaceae > JBBSBY01. Next base: position 15,905 of record JBBRBO010000092.1, on the reverse strand, counting down.
AGATCGCTCGGCTTGAGCAGGAGCGCGGCCTGGCGGTCGGATCAATAGCCTTGTCCTTGCACTTGGAGAGTCCCCTCGGCTTGCTGCGCCTGGAAGATCTAGCCGCTGCAAGCGATCGCACCGAATCCATGAGCATAGGAGCTGATGACTACTGTTTACAGCTTGGGGTTCAGCCTTCCGCCACGGGTCGTGAACTGTTTCTCCCCTTTGCACAGATGGTGAATGTCGCCAGGGCGTATAATCTTAATCCTATGGGGATTTTGGGCACTGTAGCAGGGTATAAGGACCTGGAGGGATTCCGGCAGTCAGCGGAAAGAGGGAAAGAACTGGGAGCTGTAGGCGCCTTTTGTATCCATCCCGACCAGGTGGGCGTCTTAAACGAGGTCTTTACGCCGAGCGAGGCGTTGGTGGAGAATACGCGACGCGTTATTGAGGCCTTCGAGGAGGGCTTGAGCAAGGGTAGGGCGTCTGTAAGCCTGGAAGGTAAGATGATCGACACCCCGGTCTACAAGCGGGCCTTGTTCACACTGGAACGCAAGCGAGTCATTGAGGAGCGCCAACACCGGAAGCTGGAGACGCTTTCCCGGTCGCAGGTTTCATGAGACGTAGAACCCCCATCTATAGTTCTTTACACCCGTACAGCCCGGTGTTTCGAGCCCTCGTCGGACTAGCTGTAATATTTGTGGTTGGTTCCGTAGGTTACAAGATTTTGGAGGGCTGGACGCTTTTCGAAGGCTTCTATATGACCCTAATTACGGTTACCACCATCGGGTTTAAGGAAGTCCGCGACCTAACCTTTTACGGCCAACTGTTCACTATTGTGATCATCGTCACAGGTATAGGAATGGTGGGTTACGCTCTGGTTACAACCACCGCTATGCTCATCGAAGGCGAGGTAAACAAGATACTTACCCGCCGACGATCCTTAAAGGCGATAAGCAAATTGAAAGAACATTTCATTGTCTGCGGTTTTGGAAGAATGGGCTCCTACATTTGTGAAGAGCTTCATCTACGGAATATACCGTTTGTGGTCGTGGAACACCGACCGGAAATACAGGAAAAAATTCTACAAGCAGGGTATTTGCTCTCGCCCGGTGACGCCACGGAAGAAGACGTGTTACAAGACGCAGGAATCGAAAGCGCGAAAGGATTGGTTTCCGTGCTGGATTCCGACGCATCGAACGTATACGTGGTGCTGAGCGCCCGAGAACTCAATCCGCGCCTGGAAATCATCGCCAGGGCGGGAGAGGAACAGGCTCACAAGAAACTCAAACGAGCAGGGGCCAGCCGAGTAATAAGCCCATATAAAATCGGCGGCGCCAGAATGGTTATGGGTATCCTGAAACCTGCGGTCATGAGTTTCCTTGAGCTGGCCATGGATTACCGCGAATACGATATCGAACTCGAAGAAATACTCATTTCACCCATATCGAACTACAACGGAAAAAAGCTCATCGAGACGGATCTACGCAAGGAGCTTAACTTGATAATCATCGCGGTCAAGAAGAGCGGCGGTCTTATGGAATTTAACCCAGGTCCCAACACCATCATTTACGCGGGAGACACCCTCATTGCCATGGGGCCGCGCAAGAGCATCAAGATTTTCGAGAAAGCCGCTGAGATGAATGGTGATGATTGACATCATTGCATCGTGAGAAGGTGGGGAAAACCTACTTTTTAAATGACCTTCACCATTAGCCCTACAACGCCACTTACAGTTCTGAAAAACTTCAGGAATGGCTTCCAATCCAGATTACGGGGCAATTACCGGCGTTCTGCTCCGCAGAATACGAAATCAGAAAAGCTACTGAGATCACTTAAATTTCAATACTTGCGGTCGTATAATTCTCATTGTAGGGTTATTACTCGTTACATTCGTCAAGCCTTAGGAATCACGAGAAGTGGTTCGATCCGATCGACTTCGTGCGCAGAGGGGGCGCACGTCCGGTGAACCATCAACCCTGCTGTAATCCGTATTGAGTTCCGGGGCGTTGCAGGAATCCCTCAGCCGATATATTATGGGCCGCCAATGGGTTTTCGGCCGCACGGCGTGTATAAACGAGTATGGCGAAAATCTTCCTTAGTAACTGATATTCAGGTTTTTTTGCTGGTATTCTTACGTAATTATGTGCTAGAGTGACGCCATGGTAAAATACATTTTGCTTTTCGGTATGGTCGTAATGGCGGCGGCGGGGCTCCAGTCTCGCGCTTTTGGACAGCCACGGCAGGCGCAACAATTTCAGCAGCAGCAGCAGCAGTACGACGTCAGAGGCCAATGGGTGGGCACTGCGCAAGGGTCCATTTTCGGCGCCGAAGGCAGCGTTACCATCACAAAACAGCGTGGGGAAGATATTGTCGGCATTGTCGAAGGGAGCAACATGTTCGGGTCCGCAAAGTTTTCCATCATGGGAAAGCTGCGGGGCAACTATATCTTCGGCGATAAAGAAGGCAACTCCTTTCAAGGGTATCTCTATCCCGACGGCAGTATTAGGGGACTTGTGCGGGCCGTCACCGGAGACAAATTCGATATCTTTCTAAGACGCCCATACAATGCGTCCTGGGGCATGCCGCAGGCCTACGGATCTTGGTAGTGCCTCATGGTATACACAAATGGATAAAGGACTCGGCTTCAAGATTCTCATATCTGCGGCTTTTCTCTTCGGCCTTTTTATCGTGACACAAATTATACAGCCTAAAGACAATATTCTTCGGGGACTCCTCGTGGATCTTGAACTGGGCGGCCCGGACATCTCTCGACACAAGGAACTGCGTAAGGCGCTTACACAGGATCTTGCAAAGGATTCGCGCGTCGCTGTGCGCCGCATCGAACTGGACTATAGTCATTTCTCACAGTTCGCCGTGGATGCGAAATCACTTGCGAACTACGATTTTCTCATCCTGAGTCCCCAAGGGGCTCCGTGGCATACATACAAGGGTGAACTAGAATTCTATTTCAAAAAAGCATTGGAGCGGGTAAAGACAGCGAGCGAAGAACTGCCGGTGCTCGGTATTTGCGGAGGTCACCAATTTCTGGCCTTAGCCTTCGGCGGTTCAGTAGGATTTATTGATCCTGCGCTCAAGGGCAAAAAACCCTTGAAATATCCCAAGGGCGCAGTAGCGGAAAAGGGGCTGACCACCCTCGACATTCTGGCCGTTGATCCCATATTCAACGAGGTGGCCGATCTTCCCGGCAAAATCGACGTTATGCAAAGCCACTACGAGGAGGTCAAGGATCTTCCGGACCTCTTCGTGAATCTTGCACGCAGCGAGAAATCCGAGATTCAGGTCATGCGAATGAAAGACAAGCCGGTTTACGGTGTCGCTTTCCACCCTGAACGGTTGTCGCCGGGAACAGGTGAGCGGTTCGGTGATTCGGCAGGCGCCAAGATGCTGGTGAATTTCATGCGAATGGCGTCCGAACGAAAGCTTTAAAGTAATTCTATTCACCGGAGCGGAATCGCCTCACGCCCCATGAATCATTTAGGCGTAAGCCGGCAAGTCACCATTAACCAGGAACCACGCCCTGTTTGCAATTGCGTATGGGGCGGTTCGTAGGGGAGATGAGTTTCCTCTCCGGCTCTCACCGGGCGCAGAGGCGTCTCAAGCCGGGTGAACGATTACGACGGTAAGGAGATAGGGTATGGATGAAACAGGGAAGAATCGTATTCGCCTAAAGCACTGGGTCGAGCACAATAAGGAACACGTGGAGAGCTATTCTCAGATGGCGACTCTCCTGGAGCAGTCCGGCCACAAGGCCGCAGCGGAACAACTCAGGGAAGGTATTAGACTCTCGGAACAAGCAAATGTGGCGTTTGAAGCTGCTCTCAACGGTCTACCCCATGATCCTTGCACGGAGGAGCATGACCATCAACACCATCATGGACATGGTCACGAACATTAACTTTCTCCGAGAGGCGGAGGCGTCTCACGCCCTGTAAACACCACCCACTGTGACGGATGAACATATTGGGTCACCGATCAGGATATGAGCGACTACACTCTTCTCCCTTTGCGTGTATTGCCAATATCATTGCTCTCGCCTGCGAACTCCCGTCAAATGGGGAGATTCTTTATCGCATGGACATCCCGCCTTCGCTTACGAGGGCGTGGTGTGTAGATTTGTGTTTTTCCTAAGCATCGAGACCGTTTGACGCTCTCAAAACCTCAGGAAAAGCCACCGACCATAACTTGAATCCCGGTCGTCCAAAGCCTCCAAGCGGCCGTATCGCAAGGGCAAATCCTGTACAATCAAGTTGTCAAGCCGAGCAATTAAAGATACACTAAGGGTGATATCGAGAAACTCCGGACAGACCACCTACTCACAAGATCAACATCAGTCACGTAACGGGCCGCCCAACTCGTTGAATAACAGCCTCTGACTACGCGACCGTATATATGCCATGAACCACGTAGCAAAGCAGGGACATTCCCCGTCTCCGGATGTCGGAGCAGACTCTCAGCTTACCGAGAGTAAAGAAATGGGAACCGTTCACCAGGAACACGCGACCACCAGCAGGTACGAATGGGGTGGTCCGGAGGGCACATGAGTCTCCTCTCCGGCGTTCACCGGGGGCGGAGTCGCCTCAAATCCGGTGAACTATTACCATACATGTAAACGCCAAATCACCACCGGCATGATCAAAAAGGAGTAACGCATGAAGTACCCTGATCTGAGCTTTGAACCGTTCTTCACATGGGCGAACAGACCCAAAATTTTGTACAAGGCCGGCGCGAGAGAAGAGTTGGGCTTTGAAATGGAAAAACTCGGGGGCACGAAGGTCGTCATTTACACCGACAAAGGGCTTGTTCAGGCCGGCGTCGTGGATATGGTAATTGAAGCCGTCAACGAATCCAGCTTAGAGTTGGTCGGTGTCTACGACAAGATCGTCCAGGACGCTCGTCTCGATCTGATTAATGAAGGCACGGCTTTTTATCGCGAGTGCGGGGCGGATTGTATGGTAGTCGTGGGAGGGGGTAGCGTTATGGACACGGCCAAGGCCATCAACATCTTGATCGGCAAAGGTATCGATGATTTTGCGCCTTTAGCGGAGCAGGTCGGGTTATTTGATGACGCCCAGCCCTTGCCTCCGCATGTCGCATTTCCCACAACAGCCGGGACAGGCGCTGAAGTCACCTTTGCCATGGTGGTCTTGAACGATATCGAAAAAGTGAAAGTAGCCTGCGCGCATCCCTATTGTAACCCGGACTTAGCCATTTTAGATCCTGAACTCACGGTGAAGCTTCCCCCGAAGATTACGGCCTTCACCGCTATGGATGCGCTAACGCATGCGATCGAGGCCGTTACCACGGTCAGCGCAAATCCCATCTCCGATGGATTGGGACTTCATGCGATTCGCATTATCACAAAATACCTGCCCGAGGTCATGAAGAGCCCTGAGAATGTCGAGGCGCGGGGTTATCTGCTGATCGCAAGCGCCATGGCGGGTATGTCGTTCATTAACTCGTTCACGGGTGGAGTCCATGCCACAGCCCACGCCCTGGGCGCTCTGTATGGGATTCCCCACGGTCTGGCCAACAGCATCATGCTGCCCCATGTGATGGCGTTCAACTTAGAAGAAAATCCCGAGCGCTTCGTGCTGATAGCCGATGCCATGGGGGTAAACATCGACGGTATGACTTCCGAGCGGGCTGCCAAGGCTGCGGTTCAGGCGGTGCTGGACTTACAGAAATCCGTCGGCCTAACGGAAACCCTGAAAGATTTCGGTGTGCCGGATGATCGAGAATCTCTTCTTCATCTAACCGAACTCGCAATGGGAGATTCGCAGGTCTCTTATAATCCCCGGTATTTAGAAGAAGACGATGTGCTCAATCTCTATTTGAAAGCCCGCTAACCCAAGAAAGGTGAAAGAAACATGAAATACTGGCAAGACGAGACTGAACCCGTTAAGGCGTTTGTTACTCTATGGGAAAGGGTATCTCAAGATCCGGAATTCATCGACGGCATGAAGAAAGTGAATCAGCTCATTTGGTTCAATTACACCGCGGATGGTCCGAACTGCTCCTTTCATGTGGACGGCCGTGACGGAAAGTTCATCGTCGCTCCTGGTAAGCCCGCTGATGAACCGAACCTCACGATGAGCCTCTCCGCCGACGACGCCCATCTTTCCTGGGCAAACAAGCTCAATCCCGTAATGGCTATAACCAGAGGGAAGATCAAGGTCAAGGGTTCCGCTACGGGGCTCCTGAAGCTGGCCCCTAAGCTGAAAAAGGTGGCGGTCTACTATGAGCAGGTTTTGAAAGATCTGGGCTGGGAAGACAAGATGGCAAAGTAGCGCTCGCGTCACAGGTCGTTTTCAGATGGATGGGGTAATTTTTGGTCGGGCTTGACACCTCTCTGCGCCCGCTGAAGGTTAGAGAGGAGAATCATCTCCCGTCCCGACCACCCCATCGTGGCGAACGGTTACCCGATCAGGTTTTTTTCAAACGGCCTGCTTTGCTTTACCGACAAAGAGTTCATCGAGATGCGGCTGCCGTGAGGCCGTTCAAGCTGTGTCGGGGCCGAGACATTGTCTCATCCATCCCCGGTGTATAGGAGAAGCTTTATGAAAGGGAACACAGGGAAGATCATCAGTGTGGACCTGACTAGCGGCAGTATCCAAATCGAGACGTTGGCGGAAGATTATTACAAACAGTACATCGGGGGCAGCGGTCTGGCCGCAAAGATTCTTTGGGAACAGGGAAACTTCGACAGCGACCCCCTTGACCCCGACGCCATGCTCATCTTTATGAACGGACCCTTTGCCGGCCTGAAGCTCTCCGGAGCAAGCAGGAACAGCGTCGGCGCCCGCTCTCCATTGACGGGTAATTGGGGAGATTCATCCTGCGGAGGCTATTTTGCGCCTGAGTTACGGTACGCAGGGTACGACGGCATCATCCTTCGAGGTAGAGCCGCCGCCCCCTTGCTGCTCCTCATTGAGGACGACAAGATAACGCTTGTGGACGCAGCTCAGTACGCCGGCAAAGGCATCGAAGAAGTCAATAGCAGCCTCAAGAAGAGATTCGGCCGGAATCACCGAACCCTGGTAATAGGACCCGCCGGCGAAAACAGGGTCCCATACGCCCTCATCCTAAGTGAAGCCCACCACGCCTTCGGGCGTGCAGGATTCGGGGCCGTTATGGGCTCAAAAAACCTCAAGGCCATCGTCTTGAAATCCTCAAAGAAACACATGGAAGTGGCTGATCCGGAGCGCTACGAGGAACTACGGAAAGAGCTGAACTCCAAGATCAAGGAAGGTCTCACTTCTTCGCTCTTACGGGAAAACGGGACTGCAGCCAACCTGCATGGAGGTATGTTTGCAGGTGATGTCCCCATACGGAACTTTACCTCCAACTTCTGGGAAGAAATGGGTGAGGCTCTGTCGGGAGACGTCCTCACCGAAAAATTCCTTACTCGCCGCTGGGCCTGTGCGTTCTGCACGGTTAGGTGCAAGCGCATCGTGGAAGTGCCGGAAGGCCCGTTTGCCATTCCAGAGGGCGCCGGCCCTGAATACGAAACCATAGTGGCTTTTGGGGCGCTGTTGGGATCAATGGATCTCGCAGCGACGTGTAAAGCCGGCAGGGTATGCAATGACCAGGGCCTGGACACCATCTCTGCGGGTGGAACCATAGCTTGGGCCATGGAAGCGTTCGAAAAGGGTCATCTCACCCCGGCTGACACCGACGGAATCGAGCTTCGCTGGGGTGACATGGAAACGGTCATCGACGAGGTCCTCCCTGCCATCGCTCAACGCAAAGGCAAGCTAGGCGAGTTACTGAGCCTCGGCAGCGCCGCCGCGGCAAAGCGAATCGGCAAAGGGTCCATAGATTACACGTGCCATAGTAAGGGCCTTGAAGCGCCCATGCACGACCCCAGAGGCGGAGGCCACGGTCTGGCGCTTACCTATGCGGTCAGCCCGCGAGGCGCCTGCCACGTGGCTGATCCAATGCTCTACATGGAAATGGGGGCGTGCTATTACCCCGAGATTGGTATCGAATACGAGCCCGATCCCCAGACCGACGCCCACAAACCGGAGGCCGCGGCAAGATCAGTCGAGCTTGGAGCAATCGAGAACAGCGCCTGTCTCTGTCAGTTCGCCGACCGAGAGGTCAGCATCCCCGAATGGGTTGAGCTTTTCAATACCGTAGCGGGCTACGGCTGGGACATTGAAGACATGATGAGGGCAGGCCGGAGAATCTTCTACCTTAAAAGACTCATCAATTACCGATACGGCCGCACGTCCGAGGACGACACCTTGACCCCAAGGATGCTCGAGCCCGCACGAGACGGTGAACCGGAGGGGGTCGAGATAAATTTCTCGAGCATGAAAGAACGATTTTACGACCTCCTTGACATGGATACGAAGAAGGGAATACCCAGCATGGCCGCCCTCCGGGAAAACGGCATGGAAGAAGAAGCCCACAAGGTGTGGTAGGCGAGATCGGTTGCCGCTATCTACGACGGCTCTGAGCCGGCGCGTTTGCGTGCTTCCGACCACGCGGTTTACATAAACAACCGCAGCAGCGAGGAGATCAGCGGTGAGAATCACCGTGAAGCCCGTGGGCGTTATCAAGATGTACGTTCAAGAGCAGGACATGGACGCGCCTGAAGGATGCACGTCCGCCGCTCTGATAGAGCAACTCGGCATTCCGCGCCGACTCAAGATGCTTTCGTTCGTGAACGGCGTGAGGCGAGCACTGGATGCCGAACTCACCGACGGCGACGAAGTCCGCCTAGTCGCTCTAGTCTTCGGCGGCTAATACATGCGGTCCCTCTATGCCTTGAGCCGCGGATCGTAGGCGCCTAGTAGAGAATGTCGGATTCAGGCATGCGTTGCAAGATTCGCCTTACGCGGCCCGGATACCGAGGCGGTCAGAAGCGCATAGTGTACAGTTGTTCATGAATCGAAATTCTAGTCAACGGCGCAATCCGGAACCAGCTTTGCCATGTGGAGATGATCTACATTTTCACCCTCATGCGCAGATGTGGCGCCATGATTCAGGGAAGGCGCTTCCATGAATGATGAACAAGAGCTTCCTCGAAAGTTACTGTTTCGTTTCCCAAATACATCGCGTATACTCATGACGTCATAGCGAAATGCCGCGCATAAGGCCCTTACTTCACAGTCGAGCAACTGTATTCATCCTCGTATACGGCCCCATGACCACTTAGCCGGAAGGAGCCCCACCATGCTTACACGTCCCGTTAATTCGGACCAAGCCGTCCACATACTCGAGATGGACGGCATCGACCGCCTGGAAGGAATTATTGCGGCCGGTGAGTTCAGTGCTTCGGGCAATAGTGGAGATCTGATTTTAAGAGATTTGTTGACCATTCGATTGGCTCAGACATTCTCTCACATGGGAGTACACGGCCCAAAAGCCTTCGCCTACGCTGAAGCTGTCCTGGATTCACGCCTGCCCCATGATCACGAGAGCCTCCTCGAATGGATCGAGAACGAGAATCAGGAACTCTTTTGTTCCATTGCGGACGACCAACTCACGCGTATCTTCCTGCGAAGTCAGGACGGCAAAAAGGAAGTGGATGTGGGCGCGGTGCGACCCGAGCTGTTTCCCACTACCCGGTGTGAAGTGAACGTGTTCCGCGCAATACGACCGGTCATTTTCAAGGCTCGCAGGGTATTTGAAACAAAGGCCGTCAGCGGCGCTTGACGCATCCCTTGAGTTCGAGCGCTCTGTTGACCTCTTCCACATTCTTGCGTGCGGCGGACTTCTTCATCTTGTAGGTGCGAATCCTGTCCATCGCTCCATTTTCCAGTGCGGATCCAAGGACTATGTCCACTGTTCTCAAGTCCTCTTGATAGGTTTGAGACATGCGCATGAGTTCCGGGCATGACTTCATGATCAGTTCCTGATCAGGGGCCGCCGCAGCCACTGTCGCCGAAAAGCACATCATCCCAAGTATCCCCACAAACCAAGCGCCGCATCGAGTCATAATCGGTCCTCCTCGGGACATATTCGTGTCCGCCGGCGATGTTCGATTCACCGGCAATCAGGACCGGTATAGCATAAAATGGTTAGTGCTCAAAACAGATTATAACTGATATGCAGAAAGAGCTTGAAGTTATGTCCGTCGCAGCCGGATTTATCGGGCCATTCATGTAATTTCGAGGCATACGGCGGCGCCTCTCATATCAACCGCTGGTTGTAATCAGGAAATCAGCTGAGCACTCGCTCGCCTGAGACGCTGTTTTTAACCAAGCTCTATGTCTCGTGCTGAAGCTCACGGTATCAGCGTCCTTTCGCTAGGCTGTCCAATGCCGACCAGTCTGTAGGGCCACAGGCGGTGACGCGACCCTGTTCTCCTAGGGATCGGGCGCCGCACGTATCCGAGAGGACCGCCTCTAAGGCATGCAGTATTTCCCTTGGGTCGAGCGGATCCACTAGAAGGCCGTTTACGCCGTGCGCGATTATGTCTCTGATACCGGCCTCTTTCGAGGCGATGACGGGTTTTCCGCAGGCCATAGCTTCACGGTATGCGATACCGAATCCCTCATAATAATGCCGCTCAGGTTGCGGACGCGTGACCATTACGAATGCGTCGCAGCTTGCGTAGAGCAGGGGTAAGTCCGTGTCGTGGACCGCTCCCGCTATGAGTAGGTGATCCGCTACACCCAGGCTTTTCGCAAGGGCGACATACTCCTCGGCCCCCTTGCCCCGTCCGGCGACCACGTACACCACATCCGGGAAGCGCCGGACCAGTTGCGGCAGCAACCCGATTATCGTGTCGATACCTTTCCCTATTTCATTGAGCCGAGCTACGGTCAGTATAACCGGACCGGACCTACTCGTGAGGCTCCGACGCATGGCCGAGGCGTCCCGGTCGGGCCGAAAACGCTCATAATCCACAGGTGGATGGATCACATGGATCTTGTCCCGGTTCCATCCCTGGTCCGCAAGTTTGCTCGCGGTAATGGTACTATTTGCGATAAAGGCGTCGCAATTTCGCATCGTGAAGTCGAACAAGCGACTTGCAACCGGTATACGCCGGGGCAAAATGAAATCCGTATCGTGACAAAAAATAGCGACTTTGTGGCCGTGCGACTTCATTGCCGCGGCCGCCCATCCGAATGGGAGAGCGATATTTGCGGTCACGAGCCGATATGAATGGGAACGCAGCTCCCGGCGTAAGGCGTGGTATGCCCGCCAAAGCTGGGCCGCTCGGATCCAGGGTGATTTGCCGGCCGTGTAAGCGAACCGGGTGACATCCAGCCTCGATGTGTGGTCCCACTCGGTGGCTCCGGGGGCCTCAGCCGCCAGAACCCGAATACTGCCCGGTGGAGCCGCTCGACACCTGGCCAGCATGAATGCGCCGATCCCGGCTGAAACAGGGGGAAATTCTCCGGTGAAGAGCAGTTCCATAGCGCTCTATGCTCGTTCGCTTCACACCAATGCGTAATCAAAGAAGTAATAGTGGGGAAACGCTCTTGGAAAGAAGGTTCTCCCTGAATCCCTCTCCGACAACCTTTCGCAATGACCGCAATCGGCTTTTTTCAAGGAGAAAAGGCTGCTTCCGGCGATCATGACAAATTCGTAGAAAAAGGTTGAAAAAACCTGCTTTGCAAAAAAGCTCCGCCGATCTTACTCTTATGATAGCGCAACGGGATACGTATATGGCTGAATCTGGATCTTGGAGCTATTCACAGGGCGCACAACAGCCTTTCGCTTTCTGAACCCTTTCAGAAAATTTCACGGCGTTTTAATGAAATAAAGATTCTCTCAGCTATATATTCTATGGTATACTACTATATTATTCTGTCAAGTCAAAAAACTAAAATCCCTATAGGAGCCGCTCGGAGCCGTTTCCGGCCACCGCACGAAGGAGACGCACCCCCGGAAAGCACGATACGTCTGCTCAAAGAACGAGGCGTCGCCCCCCTTGGCACGGGTCTTCAGTCTACGGACAATCACCAGCCGCCGGTTTCTTATATTCCTCTCTTCGAATATATACCATCGAGCTTTTCTCCGCCTTCGGCCGATCCCGTAAAATCCTCAACAGAGTGAACAGGTTCAAACCGCCGTGAAATTGTTAACACGGTTTCATGAAGTCTGTTCAGAATCTCCAATACCAGTGCCTTATCACACATACAAAGCCTCGTTATCGATTCTGTTCTTTAGAAAGGGATTCATGGTGTCTCGATAGCGGACTATATCAACGTGACGCCCAAACTTTTCCTCTAAATCTTGTGTAATGCCTATGAGCACAAACATATCGGGATCGGTCAATTCCACAACCACATCGATGTCACCGTTTTCCGTATAATCATCTCCGGCAATGGACCCAAATATCCCAAGTTTCTTGACTTTGCTGTTCATGGCTTTTAGGTTCCGTAAGAAGAGCACTATTTCTTTCTTTATCATTTTTACCCTGCCACGTTGACCTCAAGAATTGTCATCGTATCATTTACCGAAAATGTCCACGTCTTTTACGGCAAGTTCTTGTGGTCCAGACACGCGTTCGGGAAATCCACTCCTGAGGCCGGACTTCGATCTAAATGTACCAAAACGGCGCAACAATAGCGAGTCGCTCTACTTCCATTGCCGCGTTAAGAGACGCAGCACCGGAAAGCCCCTCTCCCGCCTTCCCATGAAGGTGTCTTCACTTGCGAGATTCGTTGGGCGGTTTTCGCCCTGCGGGTAGGGGAGGGGTTCGATGTGAGGATTCTTACTCGAGTGGACCGGGGTTTACATCGGGAAAACGCAATCCCCTGAACTGTCCGTTTCCCAGGTGAAAACACACGCTGCGGGGTTTGCCTCGTTCGGCTTCCAACGCGCGCAGCATTGGGTCAATCCACAGCCATGCGGCTTGCATGTCGTTGAGAATGCCTTCCGGTACGCTAATGGTGCGTATTTCCCCGTCATCCCATGCGAAGGTGACGGCGCCGGGTTCCATCTTATCCAATATTGTCTTGTCCCAGGGGGTTGCTTCCGCCATGTTGAATGTCTCCTATGGTTTGAATGTTGTTGCTTATGCTTTGTGAGTTCCTGAAGAGGGAACAGCCGGAAAATATACGGCATTTCTGCCTGCCGTTCTCGTGGTCTGCGATACTCCATTATCCGGCTAAAAAACACCAGAGTCGCAGGATCGGCAAACACGCCATTGCAACCAATGCGACTGCATCGATGCGCCCGAAGGCGAATACCTGAAATTCCGTGCGATCCTTCCCCGGCTCAAAGCCCCGGCAAGCCATGGCTGTAGCGAGGCTCTCCGCCCTACGCAAGGCTGCGGCTAACGCCGGCGTGAGGATGGCCGAAAGATTCACGGCGCGGTTCACATACCTTCCCGTGGCAAACTGCACGCCACGCGCCTCCTGCGCCTCTCGAATCCCCGCCACTTCTCGCTGGAGAATCGGAATGAATCTCATGGCCAACAGGAGGATAAACCCGGTTTCTCGCCCTGAAAGACCGATACGAGCGAGCGGTCGAGCGCTCTTGTGCAAGGCTGAAGCCAAATCCTTGGGCGCCGTGGTAAAGGTTAAGGTCATGGAGATCACCGTGGCCGCCGCAATGCGCCATCCGAAAAGCAGGGCGTTGATTGCGGCTTCTTCCGTGAAAGGCAGCAGCCAATCACCTATATACATGTACCGGCCTGCAGGATTGAACAAGAGGTGCATCAGTATGCCGAAAAGCAGCAGGAAAGAAAAGCGCCGTATACCCCAGAGCCACAAACGGGCGCCGACACGGCTCAAGAACGCGGCAAGCAGCGTCAAAGCCGTCAGAAGCGCAATCTCGCCGACGCGGTCCGCGGTAAAAATGAATATAATCGCAACAACGGCGCAGATGATCTTGGTTCGAGGATCAAGCCTGTGGAGCACGGAATCAAGGGGAAGATAGCCGCCTATTGTGACGTCTGGGAAAGGAGTCGCCATAGAAGAGGTGTACCGCAGGAGAGTAAGTGGCTTCCATCCGTGAAAGGGTGGCGGAGAGAGAGGGATTCGAACCCTCGGTAAAGCTCTACGCCCTACACTCGCTTAGCAGGCGAGCACCTTCGGCCTCTCGGTCATCTCTCCCTAATATAGGACGCTGCGGGCGTCCCTATGACATCCAACAGAATATTGGGCGGATGGGAAAAAGTCAAGGCCCTTTTAGCAGGGATTATACCGTATGTTCTCGAAAGAGTTCCCGCGGCAGCTCCATGAAAAAGCGCGATGCGCTCACCGGCACGTACCCCAGGCGTCTGTCCATGAACGAAGTAGGGGATACCACCACGAGGTTGTGCTTGGCCCGTGTGGTGGCCACGTACAAGAGACGGCGCTCTTCCTCTAGTTCATCCGGGGAGTTCATGGCCATGGGAGACGGAATCCGTCCCTCGGCAGCCCAAATGAGGATCACCGTGTGCCACTCCAGGCCTTTGGATGAATGGATCGTCGACAAGGTTAGGGTGTCGCCCCCGAATTCCCCTGAGTCGTGATCCGGCGGATCAAGGACCATGTCATTAAGAAACGCAGTCAGGGATGTATATCCCGCAGCCATATCCGCTACGGTGTCGAGATCCTTTATCCGCTTAGGATAATTGTCGTAATTCACTTTGAGGAAATCGAAATAGTGTTTGCCGATACGGTCGATTTTTTCCGACAACGATCCATTCTGCCGCATAACCTCATTCAACGTATCCAGTAAGGGTTGCAAATCTTTGGCGAGTTTTTTGTATGCCGACGGCATGTCATTCGCTGATTCAGGAATTCCCCGTGCAATGAACTCTTTAGCCAACGCCAATGACTTCTTCGGCCCCACACCGGGTAAGAGCTTGAGTATTCGGCTCCAGCTCAATGTATCTTTCGCGTTATGGACTACCCGCAGATATGCGAGCATGTCTTTGATGTGGGCGCTTTCGAGAAACTTCATTCCGCCGTACTTCACATAGGAAATACCCGATCTAGTCAATTCGCCTTCCAGGTCAAAGGAATGGTATCCGGCGCGGAACAATACCGCTATATCGGAGAGCGGAATATCGTGGGTGTATAACTCGCGAACGCACTTTACTACAAACGCGCTTTGGCTCTTTTCGCTGGTGGTCCGTGCGAGAATAGGGAGCGGGCCGTCGTCTTTTTCCGTGTAGAGCCGCTTTTTGTACCCGATGGACGTATTTTGAAGGATTGCGTTTGTCACGCGCAAGATTGGCGCGGTGCTCCGATAGTTTTGCTCCAGCCGCACAACACGAGCATTTGCGTAGACCTGCGGGAATTCCATAATGTTCTTAATGTCCGCGCCCCTGAAGGAATAGATACTCTGGGAATCATCGCCGACCACCATGACGTTGTCGTGCGTGTAGGCAAGTAGCTTCACGATGTCGGATTGCAAGATGTTCGTATCCTGGTATTCATCCACGAGAATGTGCTTCCACCGATTCGATACCTTCGTGCGAATCTCTTCACATTCCGAGAGCAAACGGATGGTGTTGGTGAGCAGATCGTCATAATCCATGAGATTGTGTTCACGTTTGTGATCCGCGTAGCCGCGCTGGATGCGGCTGATTAGGTCCGTCGCCTCGCTGAAATGGGAATATCGTTTGTCGATAGTCCTGGAAACGTCCTCTTTGAAGCTCACGGCCTTGCTCATGATCTCGAAAATCGTGCGGCTCTTGGGCAGTTTTTTCGCGTCCTCTTTGGAGAGACTGAGTAACTGCTTCGCATGATCCACCGCGTCCACCGCATCCGCTTGATCCATAATGCTGTAGGATGTGAACCCCAGCTGAGAGCCGTACCTGCGCAGCAGAAGATTGCCGATGGAGTGAAAAGTGCCCCCTGCCACGCTGAGACCTACGCCTCCCAGGAGCGTCCCGGCGCGGGAGAGCATTTCTTCGGCGGCCTTTCTGGTAAAGGTGACGAGGAGGATGGAAGAGGGGTCTACGCCTTGCTCAACGAGCCACGCGACGCGGTAGACTATGG
>JBBRBO010000091.1:0-16762 GCA_038205805.1 Desulfomonilales bacterium | reverse complement strand
GCCGACAAAGGGATACAAAACCCGCAAGCGCGACAAGCCTTCCGATAGATTTATTGTGAAACGAAGGAAGTAAAGAATGCCCCGATCAGTGCATAAAGGTCCGTTCGTGGACGATCACGTCATGGAAAAGGTCGCCGCCTCGAGAGAATCAGGTTCGAGAAAAGTCATCCAAACTTGGTCGAGGCGATCCACCGTAATACCCGACATGGTTGGGCTAACCTTCGCAGTCCACAACGGCAAGAAGTTTATCCCGGTGTTCGTCACGGAAAACATGGTGGGCCATAAGCTGGGTGAGTTCGCTCCAACCCGCACCTTTCACGGCCACGCCGGTGATAGGAAAGCGAAGAAGGGGAGAAAATAATGGAATGGCGCAGCAGCCTTAGGCACGCCCACATATCGGCTCAAAAGGTTCGACTGGTTGCGGATCTCGTTCGAGACCGTCCCGTGGCTTCGGCCCTCGCCTTGCTCCAGTTTACTCCGAAGAAGGCGGCCGTACTCATCAAGAAGATTGTCGAGTCCGCCCTTAGTTCCGCCTCGCGGGATGGAGCGGCCGAAGACTTACTCTACATAAGCAGCATTTACGTCGATGAAGGTCCCACGGCCAAACGCTGGATGCCGAGGGCTATGGGTCGTGCGACCCGCATTCGCAAGCGCACCAGCCACATCAGTGTCGCGCTCAAAGAACTGTGACAATTTCTTACGAGTGAGTATCGGTGGACGCCGAACTCCAGACCTTTAGGAGGATATTTTGGGACAGAAGGTACACCCACACGGATTTAGGCTGGGCATCACACGAACCTGGGATTCGCGCTGGTACTCCCAACGGGATTACGGCAACTTCTTGATAGAAGATCTCAAGCTCCGGGATTTCGTGAAGCGCAAACTGGCCCAAGCCAGCATCTCGAAAATCGAGATCGAGCGAGCGGCCGGTAAAATCCGCCTGATAATTTTTACTGCGCGACCCGGCATCGTAATCGGTCCCAAAGGTTCCGAGATTGAAAAGCTGAGGAAACAGATCCTCGCAATGACGAACAAAGATGTGATCGTCGATATCAAAGAAGTGCGCAAACCGGAAATCGACGCCCAACTGGTGGCGGAAAACGTCGCACAGCAGCTTGAACGAAGAATCGCATTCCGTCGCGCAATGAAGAAGGCCGTCACGAACGCTCTGAAATCCGGAGCGAAGGGCGTCCGCATTGCGACCGCCGGACGTTTGGGCGGCGCTGAAATGGCTCGGCGTGAATGGTACAGAGAAGGTCGAGTGCCTCTGCACACCTTACGGGCAGATATAGACTACGGGTTCGCTCAAGCGTCCACCACCTATGGGGTAATCGGCGTAAAGGTCTGGATATTCAAAGGTGAGTTGATCAAGAGCGTGTCCGCGGAGAAATAACATGTTAGCACCTAAAAAGGTAAAGCATAGAAAGGTGATGAAGGGCCGCACCAGGGGACGTCCCTTACGGGGGGCGCAAGTGTCCTTCGGCGAATTCGGCCTCATGGCAATGGACCCTGGTTGGCTCACCGCGCGACAGATAGAGGCCGCACGTATCGCCATGACCCGTTATGTCAAGCGCGGCGGCAAAATCTGGATTCGGCTTTTTCCCGATAAGCCCATAACCAAGAAGCCCGCTGAAACCCGCATGGGTAAAGGTAAAGGCGCTCCGGAAGAATGGGTGGCCGTGGTGAAACCGGGCCGAGTAATGTACGAGATGGAAGGCGTAAGCCTCGAGACCGCTCGAGAGGCCTTTCGTCTGGCGGCGGCGAAACTGCCCATACAAACACGTTTCGTCACCCGTGAGGAGTTGCTATGAAATCTCGTGAACTGAGGGAATTAGACGTAGACGAACTTGTCGCCAAGGAAAAGACGTTTCGGGAAGAGGAATTCAAGCTCCGTTTCAAACACGCCACAGGGCAGTTGACCAAAACAGGTCGCCTGGGGCAGCTCCGTCGGGACATCGCTCGGGTTATTACCATCAAGAAAGAAAAGGAGGCGTCTAAATGACGAACGCCTCTGACGGAAAGAAGCAGCGCAAGATCAGGACCGGCATCGTCGTGAGCGACAAAATGGACAAGACCGTAGTGGTCGAGGTCAGCCGGACGGTTTTGCATCCCGTTTACAAGAAGTACATACGCCGGCGAAAGAGATTTATGGCCCACGACGAACAGAACCGATGCAAGATCGGCGATGAGGTTGTGATCGTGGAGACTCGTCCGCTGAGCCGACAGAAGAACTGGCGCGTGCGCGAGATCGTTCGGGCTGCAGCGTTGTCTGGGGGTAGGGCATGATCCAACAGCAATCCCGCATGGATGTCGCCGACAACTCGGGCGCCAAGGAACTCTTCTGCATTAAGATACTCGGCGGCACTCGTCGCAAGTACGCCAGTGTGGGCGACGTGGTGGTGGTTTCCGTAAAGGAAGCGATCCCGAACTCTAAGGTCAAGAAAGGCGAAGTTCATAAAGCGGTGATCGTGAGAACCAGACGCGCGGTTCGACGCACGGACGGCTCCTACATCCGCTTCGACGACAACTCCGCCGTGCTCATAAACAACCAGCTCGAGCCCATCGGCACCCGTATCTTCGGACCCGTGGCCAGAGAACTCCGAGCGAAGAAGTTTATGAAGATCGTTTCGTTGGCGCCGGAGGTCATTTAACATGAACCGCATAAAGAGGAATGACAAAGTAACGGTGCTTTCAGGCAAGAACAAGGGACGCCAGGGCAAGGTACTCAAGCTGTTCCCGGACAAGGACACCGCGCTGGTTGAGCGTTTGAACATGATTAAACGCCACACCAAGGCGGGCGGCCAAGCCGGACAGCAGGGCGGCATCATTGAAAAGGAAGCCCCCATTCGGCTCTCGAAGCTGATGCTGGTGTGCCCCAAGTGCGCAAAGCCGTCGAGAACGGGAATCCGGACCCTCGACGACGGAACCCGAATCAGGGTGTGCAAAAAGTGCACGGAACATATCGACTCGTAAAGGGTATATAAGATGGCTTCGCGACTGAAGGAATATTACGACAAAACAGTAGCGCCGGCTCTTACCGAGCGCTTTAAATACACGAACGTCATGCGAATTCCCCACCTTGAGAAGATCGTGGTGAATATGGGTCTGGGTGAAGCGATTCAAAACCCCAAGATCCTCGATGGCGCTCAAGAAGAAATAGCGACGATTACGGGCCAAAAACCCGTGTTCCGCAAAGCCCGCAAGTCCATCGCCTCCTTCAAGTTGCGTGAAGGCATGACGATCGGGTGTAAGGTGACGCTCCGTCGCGATAAGATGTATCATTTTCTGGACAAACTGATCAGCGTCGCACTGCCGAGGGTTCGCGACTTTCGCGGTGTGAATCCCAAAGGCTTTGACGGCCGCGGAAATTTTTCCATGGGCATCAAAGAGCAGATCATTTTTCCGGAAATCAACTACGATAAGATCGAAAAGATTCGCGGAATGAACATCACAATAGTGACGTCCGCACAGACCGACGAGGAAGCTCGGGAGTTGCTGGCCAATCTTGGGATGCCGTTCCGCAAATAGCCGAATAGCGGCTTAAAAGGAGCTACAATTGGCCAAGCTATCTATGATCGTTAAGGCCGATAGGATCGCGAAGTTCCCCGTGCGGCAGTATAATCGCTGTCAGATCTGCGGGCGACCCCGCGGTTATTATCGCAAATTCCATTTGTGCCGGATATGTCTGCGTGAGGAAGCCTTGAAGGGCCACATACCGGGAATGGTCAAATCGAGTTGGTAGGGAGACCCGAACATGTGTATGACTGATCCCATAGCGGACATGCTGACCCGAATCCGAAATGCGCGCCATGCCCGCAAGGAACAGGTTACCGTGCCTGCGTCCAACCTCAAGATCGGTATAGCGCAGATCATGAAGGACGAGGGCTACATCAAGAAATACAAAGTAATTCGCTCGGCAAAAAACAAACAGGGTGTGCTCAAGGTCACGCTGCGTTTCGACGACGACACCCAATGCGTCATCGAGGGGCTTCAACGAGTGTCCAAGCCGGGGCGTCGCGTCTATGTCGGCGCGGAGCACAACATCAAGAGCCACGGCGGTATGGGGATGCTGATCCTGTCTACCTCCAGGGGCATTATGACGGACAAGGAAGCCGTAAAGCAGCACGTCGGCGGCGAAGTCCTGTGCAGTATATGGTAGCGGGAACAAAGAGGAGCTTTACCAATGTCTAGAATAGGGAAAGCCCCTATAACGGTGCCGGATAAGGTGAAGGTGGATTACAATCACCCGTCCATCGCGGTGAATGGGCCGAAAGGCGCCCTCAGCCTCAACATGAACAGTCTTGTTCGGGTGGAAATGGAAGATTCCGTGTTGCGCGTGGTTCCGGTCGAGGGGCATAAAAATAGCAAGGCCATGCACGGATTGACTCGCACCCTAATCCAGAACATGGTTACGGGCGTGACGGAAGGATTCACCAAGTCCCTTGAAATCCAAGGCGTCGGTTATAGGGCGGAAGCCTCAGGCGGCAAACTCACACTCAACGTGGGGTACTCGAACCCGGTGGTAATGCAAGTTCCCGAGGGACTCACCGTGGACGTGGAGAAAAACACAATTATTCATGTGCGCGGCATCGACAAGCAAAAGGTCGGCGCATTGGCCGCCGGCATTCGTATGGTGCGCAAACCCGAGCCATATCGAGGCAAGGGTATTAGATACATGGGAGAAGTGATTCGGCGCAAAGTCGGTAAGGCCGGCGGCAAGTAAACCGCGGCCTCGACCGGGCCATTCGCTTTTTAAAGGAATATACAATGGCTGATTCGTTGGCGAAGAATGAAGCACGAATAAAGAGAACAACGCGTATTCGGCACAAACTCACGGCCGGACCCAAACGGTTGCGGCTTACCGTGTTCAGATCGAATAAGAACATCTACGCCCAGATTATTGACGACACCACAGGCAAAACGGTGGCGCAGGCTTCGACACTGGACAAAGAGTTTCGCACCAAAGCCGGGGATCCTTTCAATAGGCAAACCTGCAAGGAAGTGGGCAAACGCATAGCCGAACGAGCCAAGGCGCAAAATATCGCCAAAGTAGTGTTCGACCGCGGACCGTATCTATATCACGGAAAAATAAGATCCTTGGCCGACGGCGCCCGCGAAGGCGGCCTTGAATTTTAAACACAAAGGAGGAAGCGCCCTTGCATGGTAGATCCGATATGGCTACTGAAGGGGAATTCAAAGATCGTGTAGTTCACCTCTCTCGCGTAGCGAAGGTTGTTAAAGGTGGACGCCGGTTCTCGTTTAGCGCAGTGGTTGTCGTAGGCGACGGTCAGGGCCGGGTCGGATTTGGATTAGGCAAGGCCAACGAGGTCCCGGAAGCAATCCGAAAAGGCGTCGAGCGCGCAAAGAATTCGATGGTCCAGATACCCATTTTGAGCGGCACCGTGCCCCACGAAATCATCGGTAGATACGGCGCGGCAAAGGTTTTGCTGAAGCCGGCCTCCTCAGGAACCGGCGTTATCGCCGGCGGAGCGGTTCGTGCAGTGATGGAAGCCGCAGGGGTCAAGGATATCCTCACAAAATGTATTGGGACCAACAATCCCCACAACGTTGTAAAAGCCACCTTCGAGGGACTCAAGGGATTGCGCACTATCCAGCAGATCCAACGGAAGCTCGGGAAGGCCGGCGCCGCCGACGATGAAGCGGAACGTGGAGAGGACAATGCTTAAGGTTACTCTCAAGAGAAGCGTAATAAAAGCCACCAAGTCTCAGGCCGCCACCGTCAAGGGTTTGGGGCTTCGTCGTCTCAACCAAAGCCGTGTCCTCCAAGACACGCCGGCTATACGCGGAATGGTGAACAAAGTAAACCACCTCGTATCCGTCGAAGAGGTAACCGAGTAATCGGACCAGGAGAAAGTATGGACCTGTCAAATCTGCAACCTGCGATCAAGAACAAGAAGCGAAAGCGAGTAGGCCGCGGAGAATCCTCGAATTGGGGCAAAACCGCCGGTAAGGGACACAAAGGCCAAAAGGCCCGTTCCGGCGGCAAAGTCGCACCAGGATTTGAGGGCGGCCAGATGCCGCTCCAACGGCGCCTACCCAAGAAGGGTTTTACGAACATATTTAAAGTCACCTATAATTTGGTGCACATAAAAGATTTAGCACGATTGGAACCGGGCGCCGAAGTCACCGGTGAACTCCTGCGAGACGTAGGCATCATTAAAGGGAAAGGCCCGATTAAGATGCTGGCCGACGGCGACGTCTCCGCCGCATATACAATAAAGGTGGATCGCATCAGTTCGGCCGCACGCGCCAAGATCGAAGGCGCCGGCGGAAAAGTCGAGTTGGTGGGATAAGTATCGCCGGCCTCGCCGGTGAATGAGGAGAAATCCGTCGTGATAGGTTCCCTAGGAACAATAGCCAAGATACCGGAACTCAAGCGCAGGGTGCTCTTTACGCTGGCGCTGTTGCTCGTCTATCGTTTGGGCGTGTACATCCCGACACCGGGTATAAACACGGCGATTCTCAAACAGTTTTTCAGCCAACACCAGCAAACGCTCTTCGGCGTGATAGATATGTTTACCGGCGGCGCCATGGAAAACTTTTCCGTGTTTTCTCTCGGTATTATGCCGTACATCAGCGCCTCCATTATCTTACAGCTCCTTACCGTGGTCGTTCCCCACCTGGAGCGCTTGTCCAAAGAGGGGGAGGCCGGCCGAAAAAAGATAACGCAGTACACGCGCTACGGCACGGTGGCCTTGTCGCTCATTCAAGGAATGGGCATCAGCATCGGTCTTTCCAAAGCCGAAAACATGATCTACATGCCCCCGGCGCTTTTCGTCGTTTTGTCGATGATAACGCTCACCGCCGGCACGGCGTTCATCATGTGGCTGGGTGAGCAAATAACAGAACGCGGCATAGGCAACGGGATCTCGCTCATCATCTTTGCGGGTATCGTCGCAAGAATGCCGTCGGCTATCGGCAGCACGATCACACTGGTGCAGACCGGGGAAATGGGTTTTCTCTTCCTTCTGCTGCTCCTGGTGATTATGATCGTGGTTATAGCGCTCATCGTGTTCGTGGAACGCGGTCAACGCCGCATACCGGTGCAATACGCCAAGAGGGTGGTAGGCCGCAGGGTTTACGGAGGTCAAACAACACACCTCCCACTGAAAGTGAACACGGCGGGAGTTATTCCGCCGATCTTTGCGTCATCGCTCATCATTTTTCCGGCGACTATAGCCCAGTTTCTCAATGTCCCGGCGCTGCGTTGGGTCACGGACTGGCTGAGGCCGGCCACTGTTGTTTATGAGGTAATCTACGTCGCTCTCATTATTTTCTTTTGTTATTTCTATACTGCGGTGACGTTTAATCCCGTCGATGTAGCCGACAACATGAAGAAATACGGCGGCTATATACCAGGGATTCGTCCCGGGAAAAAGACGGCTCAGTATATAGACCGAGTCTTGACGCGCATCACGCTGGGAGGCGCAATCTATATCTCGGTCGTGTGCGTCCTACCATCCATTCTGATCGCAAAGTTCAATGCGCCGTTCTACTTTGGAGGCACTTCGCTGCTCATCGTGGTAGGTGTGGCATTGGACACATTGACTCAAATTGAGTCCCACATGATCCAGAGACATTATGAAGGCTTCATACGTTCAGGCCGGATTAAGGGGAGACGCTAGGGTCTCCTAACAACAGGAAGGTAGCATGAGAATCATACTTTTGGGTGGACCAGGGTCAGGCAAAGGCACGCAAGCGAAGAAGCTCACAGACGAACTCGGTGTGCCCCAGATTTCCACAGGCGACATTTTTCGCGCAGCCATGAAAGAAGGCACTCCCATGGGCCTGAAGGCCAAAACCTTCATGGACAAGGGCGAGTTGGTGCCGGACGACGTGGTTATCGGAGTCGTGCAGGAGCGTCTGACACAACCTGACCTGGACAAAGGCTACATGCTTGACGGATTCCCCAGGACCGTCGCTCAGGCCGAAGCGCTGGACAAGATCCTTTCCGAGCAAGGCAAGAACATAGACCATGCAGTGCTCGTGGATGTCCCGGACGAGGAATTGGTGGGCAGATTGTCCGGCAGGCGCACTTGCAAGAATTCCGATTGCGGTTGCATGTACCACGTCATGTTCAATCCGCCCAAATCCGAGGCCAAATGCGACAAGTGCGGAATGGACCTCTACCAGAGGGATGATGATTCCGAGGCTACTATTCGGGAGAGATTAACAGTCTATAACAAACAAACAGCGCCTTTGATCGACTTCTATGAGAAGAAGGGGCTGCTTCGCCGAGTAAAGGGTGTGGGGCCGATTGACGAGATCTATGCGTCGGTCAAAAAGGCCATCGCCTAGGCTCGGTCCATAATGAGGAGGGCCCCGGTGAAAGTAAGGGCGTCAATCAAGAAAATTTGTGATAAGTGCAAAATAATCAAGCGCAAAGGCATAGTTCGAGTCATTTGCGAAAACCCTAAGCATAAACAGCGTCAGGGTTGATCGAGTATGGTGTTGATCTCCGGTAATGGTTCACCGGGCTCGATACGGTTTTAAGCCCGATGAAAGCTGAAGGGGAGACCATCTCCCCTTCGGACCACCCCATCGTCATCCCAAGCGGTTGGCCCGGACGCGGTGAACCGTTACGATCTTTGCGTCAGGAGGCATATAGTGGCGCGTATCGCAGGAATAGACCTTCCTAAAAACAAGCGCATGGAAATAGCGCTGACATACATTTACGGCATCGGTCGGGAAAGCGCCAAGAATATCTTGGAAGAAACCGGACTCGATCCCAATATGAAATCGGACCAGCTTACCGAAGTGGACGTGGCCAAGATCCGTGAGGTCCTGGATCACTCATACAAGGTGGAGGGCGATCTGCGCCGTGAGATATCCATGAACATCAAGCGATTGATGGACTTGGGCTCATATCGCGGTTTGCGGCACCGTCGCGGCTTGCCCGTGCACGGCCAACGCACTCACACCAATGCGAGAACCCGCAAGGGTCCGAGAAAGACGCAGATCGGTAAGCGCAAGTAGGTAAGACCCCGTTGTTCACCCGGTAACCGCTAATCGACTGTAAGGAGAATGCGACGAAGGGCAGAAAAGAGGCGTCTTCCTTCTCCGTTCTACTGGAGGCGCCGAGTCGCCTTAAGCGCGGTGAACGCTCAAATAAACGAACCCGATCTCAGTCCGGGTTCATCTCAGTGAATTATGAACGCTGATCCTGCACCGCGGGAAGCGCCTACGGAGTGGTAAATGCCTAAAAGGCGAGTAGTTCGCAAGAAAAAAGAAAAACGAAATATCCCGCGGGGAGTCGCGCATATACAGTCTACGTTCAACAATACGATCATCACGATAACGGACATGGACGGCGGAACCGTAGCCTGGTCGTCGGCGGGCACCCAAGGTTTCAAGGGGTCTCGAAAATCTACCCCCTTCGCGGCGCAATTAGCCGCCGAGGACGCCGCTCGCAAGGCAATGGACCAAGGCATGCGAACCGTGGAAGTCCTCATCAAGGGGCCGGGCGCCGGTCGTGAAGCGGCTCTTCGCGCGCTTCAGTCGGCGGGTTTTTCGATCAGTCTCATCAAGGACGTTACCCCTATTCCGCATAACGGATGTAGACCGCCCAAGAGACGCAGAGTTTAACGCTCGTACCCTGCGGCATTAGACAAGGGTAACCGTTCACCGGAGTCGTCAAACCGCTCGGACCAACACGGGGGTGAATGGACGGGAAACGAGTCTCCCCTCCGGCTTACGCAGCCGGCGGAGATCTTCAAAACCCGGTGAACGTTTACGAAAAAGGAGATAGGCTTGGCACGTTACATAGAATCAGTTTGCAGGTTCTGCCGCCGTGAAACGACGAAATTGTTTCTCAAAGGCGACCGGTGCTTTTCAGATAAGTGCGCAGTGGAAAGAAAGAATTATCCTCCCGGACAACACGGCCAGGGTCGCTCGAAATATACTGACTACGGCTTGCAGCTCCGTGAGAAACAAAAAGTGCGACGCATCTACGGTGTTCTCGAACGCCAATTTCGCAGCTATGTCCACATGGCGGAACGGAAGAGGGGCGTCACGGGTGAAAATCTGTTGATCCTTCTGGAATCACGCCTGGACAATATGGTTTTCCGGATGGGTTTTGCGGCTTCCAGATCGGAAGCGCGGCAGTTGGTCACCCACGGCCACATGCTCGTGAACGGGAGAAAAGTCGATATCGCCTCCTTCATGCTGAGACCCAGCATGGTCGTGTCCGTTCGCGAAAAAAGTCGCAAAATACCGGCGGTGGTCGAATCCGTGGCTTCCGTAGCGAGACGAGGCATACCGTCTTGGCTCGATGTGGAACCCGATAACTTCCAGGGAACAGTGAAAGCATTCCCAACGAGAGAAGAACTGCCTTCCACCATACGCGAACAGCTTATCGTGGAATTCTACTCAAAATAACCCGTCATCGCCGGCCTACGGGTCCTTGCGAAGCGCCGATCGTCGGCGCACACGGTACAACCAAAAACGGGTGAGTTGGACACATGCGAATCCATGGAAAAGAGGGAACCCCATGAGTGAAACAGGGCAAACCCTAATGAGACGGAATTGGACGGAGCTTATTCGGCCTCGACGAATGGAAGTCGAAGAGTCTTCCCACACCCCGTTCTACGGCAAGTTCATTTGCGAGCCCCTAGAACGCGGTTTCGGCATTACGCTGGGGAATTCCTTGCGCCGGGTGCTTCTCTCGTCTTTACAAGGCGCTGCTATTACGCGGGTGAAAATTGACGGAGTGCTCCACGAATTCTCCACCATTCCCGGCGTAAAAGAAGACGTTACGGACTTAATACTCAACCTGAAGAAGATTAACCTGAGGCTCCACACCGCACATCCCAAGACGCTCAAGATTGAGGCCAAGGGAGAAGGTCCGGTACTCGCAGGTGATCTCATCACCGACGATCTGGTGGAAATAGTCAACCCGGACCAGTTGATCGCCACGCTCTCCAAAGACGCCAAGCTCTCGATGAGCATGAGCGCTGAGTGGGGTAAGGGCTATGTCCCGGCGGAGGCAAACAAACAAGAAGACGACCCAATCGGCGCTCTGGCGCTGGACTCAGTGTTTTCGCCCATACGAAAGGTGAGTTACAAGATTACAAATGCCCGTGTCGGGCGTAAAACCGATTACGACAAGCTCACCGTCGAGATCTGGACGAACGGCTCAGTCTTGCCCGAAGACGCGCTTGCTCAAGCGGCTAAAATCCTTCGGGAGCAGTTTCTCGTTTTCCTCAATTTTGAGGAAGAGGTGAAACCCGTCCAAGAAGAGCAATCGCCCCGACAGCCGGAGATCAATGAGCATCTTTATCGCAGCGTGAATGAGCTGGAACTGAGCGTTCGTTCCGCCAATTGCCTGAAGAACGCCGACATCAAGTACATAGGCGAACTCGTGCAGAAGTCCGAAGGCGATATGCTCAAGACGAAGAATTTCGGACGCAAATCCTTGAACGAAATCAAAGAAATACTTGCCGATATGGACCTGAGTTTAGGGATGAATATCCCTAACTTTCCCAGTCGCGACGATTTGGACGCCATGCGACAGGACAAGGAAACATTCATCAGCGAGTAACACCAGGAGATACTCATGCGGCATAAGAAAGCTAATTCCAAACTCGGCGTGCGCACGGCCCATCGTGAGGCCATGTTGCGCAACATGGTGACGTCGCTTTTGGAATACGAAAGTATAACCACCACCGACGCCCGTGCAAAAGCCGTTCGTAGCTTGGCGGACCGTATGATTACCCTTGGAAAAAGGGGCGATCTGCACGCGCGGCGACAGGCCCTGCAGGTGATACGCTCCAAGAGAGTGGCGAAGATTCTCTTTGATGAGATAGCCCCACGATATACCGAGCGCCAAGGCGGCTACGTCCGCGTATTGAAGAAAGGGTATCGCGCAGGCGACTGCGCCCAAATGTCCTTAGTCGAACTCGTGGTGAAGCGTGAGCCCGAAGAAGGCGCCAAGGGCGGCAAGACCGCAAAAGGCATTCGGGACCGCATCAGAGAAACCTTGCGCGGCAGCAAGGACGAATCGAAGTAACATCAAAGAACATCGGGGAGACCTTCCAGCAAGGAGGCTTCTCCCTGAACTCCTTTTCAAGCTTACAAGCTGCCGGCGCCCCTACTTCTCCACTAAAGGTGAGCGCTTCGGCACATCTTGTAATTTTAAGCAAGAGTACTAAGCCTAGTTTACAGAACCGAGTCCCCAGTATTTCTTTTCGATAGCAAACAGTGTAAGTGACTCCGGATCGTCACGACATAGCGCTCTCCTTGCGGCCTTCACCTGATTCACCTGATGGGTGATGAGAGTAGTCGTCGACGCCTGGTGAACGTAAGCTATTGACTCGATCCTTCACGGCGCTATTATGGAACCACGCCGTCCCACCATGGGCCGCACACCGATTTCTCGTGAGGATCACCATGCCCAAGCGCCAACCCCCCGACCCGCCTAACCTTAACACCATTACCATTGGCGGCGGGAAGCCGAACACCACAGGTACTGTTGATCTTGACGGCCTGTTCTCAGGTGAACTCATGGCCTCGGGCAGCTTCGATCTTCGCCGCTTCAGGTTGAGTTCCGTGGCCAAGCTGCTGGAAGTGATTCCCATCCCCATTATTTTGCTCAACACCCGCGGCGGCATTGTCTTTACCAACCAGGCGGCTGGGAAACTCACCCAAACAGCCGAAGCAACGGACACGATGGTGGTGAACTTTCCCGACCTGTTCCAAACCGAAACCGAGAAGGAGAACGCCCGCTCGTTGCTGGAAAAGGTTCTTAAGGTGCGAATGCCCCTTAAGGCTCCATGGCGCGTGAATCAGGACTCCGAGCGTTGGCAGGGCCGCATGCACTTGCGATCAGTGCGGATCAACAAAGAGCGCATGGTGATCGTAATCATCGAGCGTACGAGTGATTCCAATGCGTATTCAAAGAAGTAATTTGGGGAGAACCTTCTTGAAAGAAGGCTTCTCCGCAAACCCCTCTCCTAGAACTTGCACAATTGCCGAAACCGGCTTTTCTCAAGGAGAAAATGCCACTTCCGACGATTATCACACATTTCTTAGAAAGAGATGGGAAAAACTTGCCTTTCAAAAAAGCTCCGCCGATCCTTCTCTTTTGAAAGCACATCGGTACGAGTAGAGACTCCGGGTCGCGGCCCGTGTGTCGCCGCTACGCGTAGACCGCATACAAAAAGCCGTCGTTGCTCCCAAAATAAACCATATCACCGTGGGCTTCCGGGGCGCTCCACACTTGATTACCCGTCTCGAACTCCCACAGCTTTTCACCGGATGCGAGAGAGAGCGCATACACATAACGATCGGTGCTCCCGACGTAGAGTCGGTCCTCACCTAGTGTGGGCGAGGTAAATACGGAACCGGGTCGGCCGTAGCGCCACATTTCTTTTCCGGATTGAACATCGAGGGCAAAGATGTAGCCATCGGAATTGGCAATATAGACGATGTTGTCTCTCATGGCCGGTCGAGCGAAGATCCCGCCGCCAAGCTCGAATCGCCGCCGCTCCTTACCTGAGGCTGCGTCGAGCACGAACACACGACCGCCATAAACGCCCAGGACCAGTTGGTCGCCTTCCATAGCAGGAGAGGCGCCGATGGATGATCCGGCTTTGAAGCGCCATTTCACACGGCCTGTAGCTACGTCCGCACAGAATAAAGTTCCTTTGTGACTGCCGCATAATACCGTGTCGTTTACGATTAACGGCGAAGATTCCACCCATCGCCAGACCAAACCACCTATCCTGAGCTTCCAATTGAGAGCGCCTGTATAGGCGTTTACAGCATAGAGGTATCCGTCCGTGCCTGCAAAACAAACTACGCCGCCGCCCGCGGCCGGCGAACCCCAAATGCCGCTCTTGGTCTTAAAACACCAGAGTTGTTTTCCGGTGGTCCTATTCACCGCATGGAGACATTGGTTCCAACTAGT
The DNA here is from genome assembly GCA_038205805.1 of Desulfomonilales bacterium. Taxonomy (GTDB): domain Bacteria; phylum Desulfobacterota; class Desulfomonilia; order Desulfomonilales; family Desulfomonilaceae; genus JBBSBY01. The sequence goes on along the minus strand of JBBRBO010000091.1, from coordinate 2,835 downwards.
GAAGTAGATGGCGTCTTCCGAGGTGACGGGGCTCGAGCGTATCACATCACCGGCCTCGAAACGCCACTTGAGCTTTCCCGATTTGTGATCCAAGGCGGTTACGGCCCCTGCCCAATCGCCAAAATAGAGCAGGTCATCGACGATAAGCGGAGAAGAAAAAATCCACGCTCCGACGTTGTAGCGCCACCGACACGTGTGTTCCGGCTGGTCTTCTTCGGCCTGAAGAGAAGGAGGCAATGTGGGGTCCAAGGTCACCTCCATGCCCGCATCGCGTCGCCGACCCGCTAGTTCGTCGGCATCGAGCAAACCGGCTCTCTTCAGCTTGGCGTAGAGGCTCAGTAAAGCCTTCGCGGTCAGACCGTACTTTGTCATAAGATCCGTATCGGACAAGCCATCACGTATGTCCGCCGCTATTTCTCTGCCCTTAATAGTGCGTTTTTCCTTATCCATGAACGTGTTTGCGCTCCTTCCGTCCGATATTGTGTGAAGACGGACAACGGATCAAACTGCGTATAATTGCAGAACCTGTTCATAATGTAACACATGAAAAGGCAATCCGGAAAACCCTCGTGTGGATTGCTTGGCGCCACGCTGCGACGGAACATACGCGATACGCTCCATCCATGCTGCGCGCTAACGGCAAACCGCCGCACGACTTGACGAGAACCGGAGATTGGTACAGACTTAAATGCAGTTACACATCCAGGCATACAAGAGGTTCTCGGCGCCGTTTTTCGGCTACCGCCGGCTCAACGTAAGGAGCCGCAGACGAAGGACAATCTACCCGGAAGGATTATCATGAGCAATCTTATCGAAAACAACGTCTGGAACGGTTGCCCCTTTTCGATATCGAAAACTTTGGCCGGTGACGCTCCCCCGGGGGAACAAAACCCGTACGCAAACGCCCTGGCGCAATTCGATAAGGCCGTGAGCCATTTGACGCTGAAGCGCGGGCTCATCGACACCTTGCGATACCCTAAACGAGAGCTGTCCGTCACCTTCCCAGTGCAAATGGATAACGGCGACATCCGAATGTTTCGGGGCTATCGAGTCCATCATTCCATTGCGAAAGGGCCGACTAAGGGCGGCATCAGGTACTCCCCCAAAGTCAGCTTGGACGAGATCCGCGCGCTGGCCATGTGGATGACCTGGAAGTGCGCACTCATGGATTTGCCTTTCGGCGGCGCCAAGGGTGGGGTGATCGTTGACCCTAAGCTCCTCAGCCAACATGAACTCGAACACCTGACCCGGCGATACGCCACAGAGATGAGTGTGCTTTTCGGCCCAGAGGCCGACATCCCGGCGCCCGACATCGGCACCAACGCTCAGGTTATGGCCTGGATCATGGATACCTACTCCATGCACCGCGGGTATTCCGTGCCCGCCATTGTAACGGGCAAGCCCGTAGGAGTGGGTGGATCGCTCGGCAGGACGGACGCCACGGGTCGTGGGGTGGTGGTGACGTTGGCTCGAGCGTTCACATTGAAGAATATACCCCTACGCAATGCCTCCGTGGTCGTGCAAGGGTTCGGGAATGTGGGCTCCGTGGCCGCCCGTATCGCCGGTGAGATGGGCATGAAGATTGTGGCCGCATCAACATCTCAGGGAGGAGTCTACAACCCCGCCGGCCTAGATCCGGCAAAGCTCAACGCGTATGTCACGGAAACCAAATCCTTTGACGCCTTTCCCGACGCTGAACCCGTCACGAACCAGGAGCTGCTGACCCTTCCATGTGACGCCCTCATCCTCGCGGCCCTGGAAAACCAGATCACATCGAACAATGCGGCTCAAATCCGAGCGAAGGTGATCGCCGAGGGCGCGAACGGCCCTACCACTCCTGAGGCGGACGACATCCTCAACGACAGGGGCGTGTTTATAGTGCCGGATATTCTGTGCAATGCCGGCGGAGTTATAGTAAGCTATCTCGAATGGGTCCAGGACCTCCAATACTTCTTCTGGCCGGTGGAAAAGATCAACGAAAAGCTCGAGGAACTCATGATCGACGCATTCGACCAAGTCCTCTTTGCAGCGAAAACATACAAGACTGCAGCCCGGGAAGCCGCCCAGATCCTCGCAATCCAACGAGTGGCCGAAGCCGTGGTCCTTCGCGGCATCTATCCATAGCGCTGAAGAAGTAAGATTCAGATTCGGGAACCTTCTTTCTCACAGGCGCATCGCCGCCATGGGTATTCACAAACGACGAGTTACGCCATCGAGAGAACATGACGCAACCCATAATCAATAAAGCGGAACTCTGGGACCGTATCTATGGAGACACGGAACTCTTGGCGGAACTCATTCCCTTATTTTGTGAAGATTTTCCGCAGCTTCTCGAAAATATGCGCGCCGCCCTCGACACGGGAGACCCCATCGCCCTGAAGAAATGCGCTCATGCCTTGAAAGGATCAGTCGGGAACTTCTCGGCGTATCCCGCTTATCGAGCGGCGCTCAGGGTAGAAAAAATCGCCGCGGACGGAAACCTCGCCGCCGCCGGCGAAGCCGTCGAGAACCTGGAGCGCGAGATGCGGCGTCTCGAAGCGGAACTCATTACCCTCCTTGCGGAAACCAAGAAAGAAACAGGGGCTGTTGCGGAGCCCAGCGACTGATACCAATTTTTAATCAAAGTAAGGTATATAGGGGAGAAGCCTTCTCTCAAAAAGCTTCTCCCCAACGTTTCTGCTCTTATACCAATGTGCAGCCAAAGAAGTAATATCGGGGAGAACCTTCTTGAAAGAAGGCTTCTCCCCGAACCCCTTTCCAAGAACTTTTAAATGGCCGAAACCGGCTTTTCTCAAGGAGAAAAGGCCGCTTTCGGCATATTAAACATTCTCAGAT
>JBBRBO010000090.1:0-16772 GCA_038205805.1 Desulfomonilales bacterium | reverse complement strand
ATAGCTTATGGGTTCGACTTAAGAATTGGACGCATTGGCGCTCAACTCTTCAAGAAAGTCCCAGAAAACGGAGTCTTCAGATGATGGACCTGTTTGACCACTTGGTGGAGGAGATAAATCAAAGTTAGCGCGTATGCCCCGAACCCCTCTCCAAGAACTTCTATAACATTGCCCAAATCGGCTTTTCTCAAGGAGAAAATGCCGCTTTCGGCGAATCTTCGCTGAGTAGTATGTACTGGTATTAGGATTTAAGCCGGTATCAAAAATGGGCCGTGACCCCTTCCTCGACCGCTCCAGCAGACCTTTTACTTTTTTGACTTGACAAGATAATATTTTATTATACCATAGAAGGTAGAGCTGATACAATCTTTTATTTCAGAAATGCCCACGCATTTTTTGGAAGGATTCGCTAAGCTCTACGCGGCGCTGCGCCCATAACAACCAACAACAACGCCTCTCAACCAATACGTGGCGCAAAGCGCTCCACAAGCCTCTCAAACCCGGAGACCCCTTACCGTCTTTCGCCATGAATCCGGGTACGAGCGCTGAACTGAGCTTCTCTTTCAGGCGATTATTGGTTACTCTACCGGAAACTCCCGATCATCCGAGGGGGATTGTGAACTACGATTCCGACGTATATCAAACGGGGTACGCTGAATACTTTGCAAAGTGGCAGTTCGATGACGCGCGGCAAACGCAAAAGGCCCGCAAGGCCTTGGCTGCGCTTTCGGACTATTTCGGCGCCGAACGCCTCAAGGAGCTTGCCCTGCTGGACATAGGGTGCTCGACAGGGCTTATGACGAAGACGTACGCGCCCGCCTTTGCCCGCACCGTCGGCATAGATATAGACGAGCCCGCCATCGAGTACGCCTCGGCGCATTTCGCCCATGAAAACCTCACGTTCCGGGTGGCGGACGCCATGGAACCGGGGGCGCGGGCCGGCAGTTTCGATGTCGTGATCTGCGCACATATCTACGAACATGTGCCGAACCCGTTCCGCATGATGAAAGGGATCGCTCACGCGCTCAAACCCGGCGGCATTTGCTACTTTGCGGCTCAGAACCGCCTAACGCCCATGGAACCCCACTATCTGCTGCCGTTTCTCTCGTTCCTGCCCAAGCCGCTTGCGAACGTCTATTACCGAGCGGCGGGCAAAGGTGAGCGCTACTACGAGAATCTCTTTACCCTCGGGCAATTACGGCGGCTGGTGCGCGGCTTTGAGATCATCGACTATACGACCAAAATCATCGCAGACCCCGTGAAGTTTCACGCCGAGGAAATGCTGGAACCGGGGTCGCTCAAGCAACGTCTGTCACTGAACATCCTGGCGCGAGCGTATTTCCTGTGCCCGACCTATGTGTGGCTCTTGAGAAAACCGCTGCAACAGGACACTCTTGCCTCGAAGTGAAGACACCCATTAATAGGTGAGGCCGTGGATTCCCTGTACAAGCGAACGTATCACTGCATATTCGAGGACCTGACTGCCGCCTCGGCGGCCCATGAGCTGGACGAATGCGCCATCCCCTCGTACACGCATCGCAATAAGCTGATGTCGTGGCTCTTTTGGAAGCGCATAACCGTAGCTCTATCGTTATGCGAAACTATTGACGGGAAACGGACGCTGGACTTCGGGTGCGGCGCCGGCGTTTCGTTCAAGTATTTGAGCCAAAAGCGTTGTGATATTATGGCTTGCGACACACAGTATCATGACGTGGCTTGTAAGGTTGCGAAACAATTGAACGCCAAGGTCGCCGTGCACGCTGATATCGCCGACGTGACCGGTCCACCCTTCGATTACATCCTGGCGTTGGATGTCCTCGAACATGTGGACGACCTGGAGGGGACCATCGAGAGCTTTCGGCGCTTATCGCACCCGCAGACACGAGTCGTAGTGTCCGGTCCCACGGAGAACTTCCTCTATAAATGCGGGCGCTTCCTCGCGGGATTTTCCGGTCACTATCACCACAGGTCCATCTATCATGTGGAAGACGCCATGAAAGCCGCGGGCTTCACCCGAGATCGCGTACGCAGATTGTGTCCGCCGGTTCCTCTGTTTCGGATCAGCTCTTGGAGCTTGGCGCCTACACTCACTTCACACCCGTGAAGGCGTTGCGGGTCAAGATTCGGCGGCTCTTCAGTGCAACGTGTTTTGCCTTTGCATTCTGAGGCGTGTAAAAATCTATAAGCGGCCTTCAGACCAAAAAAACAAACCAAAGCCTTGTGTATGTGTCCTTGTAGACAGGGGCTGTAACCGTTCATTCCGTCGGCATAAACAGCTTAAAATCACGATGGGCGGCTCCGGAGGTGAGATGAGTCTCCCATCCGGCGCTCACGATGCGCAGAGCCGCCTCAAGCCGGCTGAACTCTACCATGGAGCATTTTGGCCGCCCGGTCCATCAATGCCGGCGCTAAGAACGCCCCCTATATCTATTCTATATATGGAGATTCCTTATGAACGAAGACAAACGGCGCTCGATCCCGGAGATCTTGAACGAAACAAAGGTTATTGCAGTGGTGGGTTTATCGGCCAACCCCCATCGCCCTAGTTATCGAGTGGCCCAGTACCTCAAGGATCACGATTACAAGATAATCCCCGTGAATCCCAAAGAAGAAATGATCCTTGGGGAGAAGAGCTACCCGGATCTCCTCTCGATTCCCGAACCCGTGGATGTGGTGGATGTCTTTCGCGCGCCGGAATATGTGCCTGAGGTCGCCGAGCAGGCGGTGAAGATCAAGGCTAAGGCCCTGTGGCTGCAAGAAGGCGTTACGAGCGCCGAAGGAGAAAGGATTGCACGAGAGGCCGGCTTGGACTTTGTTCAGGACATGTGTATAAAAATCGCTCACGCTACCAATAGGGGTTCCTGAAGCGCTCTTTTCTTTGCTTCGCCGCAGACCGAGGCGCATCCCCGGATTTACGGCCTCACTTGTTCCGAGCGATCGTGCTCGCATGCTATACTTGCGCTTTATGACGAGCGGTTTACCGGAGGGGAGATACATCTCCCCTTTCGACTCCCATCGTACCCTTAAGCCAAGCGGCAGTTGGGTTCTCACGATTTCCGAGGGATTGCCTCTCTCGGGCGGGATAGGCGTTGTTATCCGTAATCCGAAGTCGCGGCGGTTTACGCGCCGTGAAAGCGGCCTCGGCGCCTAGCGAATTCGCGGTCCCCTTTCCGAGTAGTTGTAGCCGTTCACCGGAATTAGGCGACTCCCCGGCGTTCTAACTTGGTGATCCGGAGTGGAGATGAATTCCTTTCCGGATGTAACCGCACGCGGAGCGGTATTAAGCGCAGTGAACCATTCCCGGCGTTTATTAAGGATCAGATATGGCATTTTTCCTCAGGGATAAAAATAAAGCATTCATTGATTGCCTTACCCAAGGAAAGATTCGCGAGGCGGCCAACTTGATCAAAAAGGGCGCCGACGTGAATTCAGTGGATGAAAAAGGCTTTTCCGCCTTAATGCGGGCCGCGTCATCCGGGAATCTACAGTTGATACGCCTCCTTGCGCAGCATGACGCCAACCTCGATCTTCGGGATCCTAAAGGAAACACTGCGCTCAAGTACGCGTGCTTCAACAATCAAACCGGCGCCGCCAAGATGCTTTTGGCTGCAGGAGCGGACAAAGACGCTCCCGACAGCGATGGATGCGCTCCGGTTATGACCGCGACTCAGTACGACCGTTCGGAAATACTCGAGCTGCTCTTGAGCCAGGGCGCGGATCCGAACTCCCGGTCCAAGGACGGAAAAACCCCGCTCCTTCTGGCATTTGACCGCGGTCGGCCGCTCATCATGATCCAACTGCTGGATAAGGGCGCGGATGTGGACGCTCAAGATGCGATGGGTTCCACCGCCCTTATGCGAGCCGCATATAATGGTCACCTTGGAGTAATGACGCTCCTGTTTAAGCACGGCGCCAACGTTCACCTGCGTGACAAGGCAGGGCAAACGGCCCTGTTGAAGGCCGCCATGCGGGGACATCACGAAGCCGTCTCCATACTCCTATCCAAAGGGAGCGAAGTTGACGCGCGAGACAACTCGGGATGGACGCCGTTGATGGTTGCTGCGGACAAGGGTTACCACCAGATAGTGCGGTCTCTCCTTGAGCACGACCCCCCGGCGATTTTGGAAATACGAGATAAAGCGGGCAGAACGGCCCTCATGTGGGCCGCCCGAGCAGGTCGGTTGCAAATTGTAAGCATGCTGATCGAAGCGGGAGCTGAACTGGACCCGGAAGATAATGGAGGCCTCACCGCGCTTATATGGGCTTCCCAGGAGGGGCATGAAGACGTGGCTGAGCTGCTTCTGGAACACGGCGCAGCCATTACCCCCGAGGCGGAGAAAACCCTCAGTACGCTCATTGACACATCAGGCAATACGGAAACCCTCGAACTGACGCTGGATCGGGGTTTTCTCGTGGAGAAGCCCATTGAATCCCTGGAAAACGAGCTTATTTCCTCTGCGGGTGTGGCGGATTGGTCCGTCATCAAGAAGATGTTCGACAGCGGCCTCAACGTCAACGCCCATGACCACTACGGCGTCACCGCCCTTATGAAGGCGAGTTATTGGGGAAACACCAATGTAGTGAAACTCCTGCTGGCATACAAGGCGGAGGTGAACCTCGAGGATAAAGACGGCAAAACCGCTCTCATGAAATCATGTTCCGGAGTAAACGCCGAAGTAACGCAAATGCTGGTGGATGCAGGAGCCGAGGTGGATAAGGCCACAAACCTTGGGCTCACTCCTCTCATGCGGGCCGCTTACAAGGGCTCGGGCGACATCGTGGAAATCTTGATAGAGGCGGGGGCGGACTTAAACCGTACGGACAACGCCGGAGTAACCGCCATTTCATGGGCTACACTCAAGGGTCATAGAGACGTGGTGGATTTGTTGATACAAGCCGGCGCGACGCTTCCCCCGGCTGTTCAGGTTCATGAAAGCGAGACGGCCCCGAATCCTGCTGAATCCCAGGAGATACCGGCGGAAGTCTTGGTGGAGGCGGAATATGATGTGGAGGAAGAAACCGCAAGCGCCGCGGACCTCATAGAGGCGTGTATTTCCGGCGAAACAATCGACGTGCGACAGTTGTTGGAGAGCGGCGTTAACTTGGATTATCAGGATGAAACAGGCCGCACTGCCCTTATGTGGGCGGTCTATAAGAATCGGATTGATTGCGTAAAGCTTCTCCTCGAGTACGGCGCGGACGTGAATCTACAGGACAAGGGAGGTCGTTCAGCCTTCATGTGGGCGTCCCTTTACGGCGGGGTTGAAGTGATTACTTTGTTATTAGACGCCCATGCGGAAGTGGACATTGCGGACGTAAATGGACGCACATGCTTGATGTGGGCGTGTCTTAGCGGCGCGGCCGAAGCGGTAAAAATGACCTTGGCCGTCGGGCCGGACCTGGATAAACGCGACAAGGACGGACGCACGGCCCTTATCTGGGCATGCGACAAAGGTTATCCCGAAGCGGCCGATTTGCTCCTAACGTGGGGAGCGAGCGTCAATGTACGAGATATTTTCAACAAGACGGCCCTGCGATACGCCGTGGAACGGGGCCGAAAGAGCATCATTCAGGCCCTCTTACAGTGCGGCGCCCTCGAGTGATCTCCCCGGAAGGTCGCCATGAAATCACTGATGCGCCATATATGTGTAATCGTTGTTTCCACGGTAATCTGCTTGTGTATGACGGGAGCGTCGGCCGCGGCTTCCAAGAACTCATTCAAGAAGGAGGCCCCCACGCCCATACGCACGCAGGTGGGCTCTTTCGAGGACGCTGCGCCTGTTGAACCCTCACCGGAGGTAGTGGATCTCTTCGCATCCATGGAGGATCGCATAGCCGAACGCCAGGTCGTGCAATATTTCGATGCGCGGGTTCCACCGCCCACACGGAGATTCACCGGCTTTCCGTCCATACCCCGTCAAGAACAGCAGTTTCAGCGGAATATGCGGGACGTAAACAATAATATCCAACGTATGAACACCTACATCAACAATATCCGCACTCCTCGGTTTCAGTAGGTCGTTTGCGATGGGCTTGGTTCGAGATAGCGGCCGTGTCCTGCAGAAGCTGTTAGATTACTGTAACGTTCACCAGGAACCCTGCAATCATTTGAATCACGTATGGGGTGGGCCATCAGGCGCAGAGCCGCCTCAAGCCGGCGAACGATTACAAGTTACTTCATAAGGCGGCGTTTTTTGGGATGTGTGGAGAAGCCTTTTTTACGAAGGTTCTCCTCATTATTACTTTTTGATAAGGCGGCGGCAGGAGATCACTCCAGATCGCCGCCGAGTTCTCGAATCCCCTCAGCCATAAGTGTAACCGCCTGGTGAAGCGTCTCGTCGTCAAAGGCGAACCGCGCCCCTGCAGCGGCGAAGAGTTCGGGGAGTCCCACGGAACCACCCAAGGCCAATGCCTTTTTGTATTTCGCCAGGGCGTCGGCCCTGTCCCTACAGGCGTTGCGCCAGATCTGCACCGCTCCCAACTGTGCCATGCCGTACTCCACATAATAAAAAGGCGCCACATGGATGTGCAATTTCCGTTGCCATCCCGTCTCGAGTATGTCCTCAAGTCCCGACCAATCCAACCAGGGAGAAAACCTCTCGGAGAGCTTGCGCCACTGCTTGTTGCATTGCTTGGGATTAAGAGCCTCTTTGGGGTGTTCATATACCCAGTGCTGAAAAGCGTCTACCATCGCCATGTAGGGCCAAAACTCGATGCTGCTTTCAAGGTGCTCGACACGAGCCCGTGCGCTGTCTTCCTTGGTGTAAAAGGCCCCTTCCTCGGAGCCGAGGAACGGCGCAGCTAGAAGCTCCATCGCCATAGAAGCCACTTCGGCGAACTCCATACCCACAGGCCGTTGGTGGTAATAAGGAAGAATATTGCGCTCAAAGGCATGGAAGGCGTGCCCGGACTCATGCAGCAGCGTTTGCACGTCATCGTGGAGGCCTACGGCGTTCATGAAGATGAACGGGCGTTTTGTAGCGGGAAATTCGGTGCAGTACCCGCCGGGGGCCTTGTTCTTGCGATTGGCCAAGTCCAAGAGGTCTTCGTCCACCATGGCGCGAAAGTAAAGATACAACGTCTGGTCAAGCCGCCGGAACATTTCCGATATACCGGTCGTAAGCTCATCGGGCTCCTTGAACGGGGTTAAAGGCGGTTTGCCTTCCGGATCCACATCCAGGTCCCAAGGGCGTAGAGTGTCCACACCCAGCCGCTTTCTCCGCGATTCGTAGATCTTGGCCGCCACGGGCAGCACCGTGCGTTCAATGGCCGCATGGAAATCTCGGCAATCCTGCGGTGAGTAATCAAACCGTTGCAATTGCTTCCAACGAAAGGAACGGTAATCGGAAAACCCCGCATTCTTCGCAATTTTCAAGCGCAATTTCAGAAACTCGCTCCAGAGCTTCCCGATCTCTTTACGATCTTGAACTTGGCGCTGGGCCGCCTTTCGCCACGCCTTTTCTCTTAGGTCGCGGTCGGTGCTCTGCAAGATAGGCCGCAACTGCGTGACGGTGATCTCTTTGCCTTCCCACTCTACGGTTTGGGCGCCGATGATCTTGTCGTAGCGATTCCCCAGCTTATGCTCCTGAGTCATAAGGGGTATATTTTCGCTGCGAAAGAGTTCCGCTTCAGCACGCATCCTCCGCATGGGTACGGCAAAAGACTCGGGTTCCAATCCGGAATCGAGCAGCTTTTGCTTGAGGGCCTGCTCGGCTTCTTCCACTTTTGGGTAAATCGTATCTAAAAATGTATGGTATTTTCGCTCAGCCTCAGCGTCGCTCGTATCAACGGTGATGGCAACATTCAACCTGCTGTATGTCTCATCCACCACTTCGCTGATGCGGCTCCAATCCGCAAGAAATTTGTCGATGCCGTCCCCGTCCAAGGGGCGTTTCATAAGGTCTTTGTAATATGGTTCAAATTCTTGCCAGGTATAATGAAGGAGCGTTTCGGGATCATCAACTAATCGGGTAAACATAGACGTCTCCTCTGTAATGTATATGAAGCATAGATGATAGCATTATCATGTATGGCGCAAGTGTACAATCAGATTGTTAGAGACCCCAATAAGTTTCAGTTTATTTGTGGATGATCGCCCCACATAGAGCGAATGCCCATCCGGAACTTTGGTGTTCGCTCACGGTTCAACGGGCATGAGACTTCTCTGCGACCGGTGAGGATTAAATGAGACTCGTCCGCCCTCCGGAGCACGTCATCGCTATTCCGAGCGGCGGCAAGCTCGCCGTGTATTCCGACGAATATAATTGACTCTGCGCCTTACATGAGAGTAATGTGCATACCAGCAAAAAATTAAACATTTTGATTTTTTACCTTCATGGCGCTTACCCGAGAGGGATATTCGGCGTTCACCGGAGGTCTATGGTTCTCTCGAACCATTTTGGGAGGTGGTATGGTAAAGACGCTGCTCGTCGCGCTTTCGGCGCTGCTGATTGTAGCTCTTCCGGCTGTATCCGTGGCTCAGATGACGAATGCGCCGGGTTTTTCCTTTTCCCCCGCGCAACCGATCACCTCTTCTGCGGGATACTTTTCAGGATGCGTCTTTGAACCTACTCTCACAGTGGGGTACAAGCGACTTGGGCTGAACTTCAACTCGCCTGTGGCGGCTCGGCAGGTTCTTCGAGAGATATTTCCCGGTTTTCCTCTGTTCCAACAGTACGCAAGTCTCTTGGATGTCTATCCCCTCGATATAAAGCTCGAAAAAGCGAACCTGCTGATGGGCGGCCTTGGCCTACGCATTTCTAATCCAAGATCCGGACTAGCCGGTTTTTTCAACGTGTTCGCCTCAAGCCCCAGAAGCGTGTCCCTCACTTCATCCACAGGTCCCGGCATCGGCCAAATTCCCCCTGAAGCGGTCTCATGGAGCGGCTCGCAGTTTCAATGGAGCCAGTATGATCTAGGGGGAAGCTACCGCTTGCGAGCCGGCTTGGGCGTCATCGGAGGAGTAAAGTTCGAGCGATCCTCGGTCAAATTCAGCGAACCGGAGCCTGCGCCCGGGTACACAAGGTTTGTGAGCCTTTTTAGGCGGCAAACCGCCACTTTCCCGAATTACGGTGGTGATTTTCAATTGCTTTTCACTAAACCTTACGTGGGAATCGAGGTCTTCGGTAGTTACTTCAAAGGATCTCTGTTGGTGGGGGCCGCAAATGCCGACCTCCGGATACCGTTACGGCTTAACCATAGGGGCGCTTACATCGGTTTTACCCTCCGGCCTTTCTTGCCTCTAGGTTTTGGTGTGAGAAACTTAGCTGAACAAGCCACTTACTCGATGAAGCAACCGGGGGTCTTTGTTGAGGCGAACCTAGAATCGAACTTTACCGTTCGTCAAGGTCTGGACATAAACCTATGGGTTCAAGGCGCAGTTACACGCGTACGGGGAGACGGAGACGTCAGTCTGAACGGAAAGACCACAGGATTTTTCAGAATCTTTCGCTTTCCGTTCCGTTTTCCTACAAGCTTCAGCGATGGAGCCACCGCAGAATCCACCATCAATCAATACGATTTGGGGTGCGGCGCAAACGCCTCCCTGCGATTTTAGCCTCAGTGGGCAGGCCTTCTCGTAAAAGGCTCTCTCCGGTCTACGATGGCTTTTTTTCTATAGAAGAGGTGTGATTCGTGAGGGAATCAAATCAGCGCACGGGCGTGCGCCCACAAGTGTATATCAGCGTAGCCTGACGCAGATGGGTCAGGCGGCGATTCACAAGAATTCATTAACTATTGAGAAATGTTCCGGCGCTTAGAAGCCCTCAGCCTGTATGTAGACCCTGTGTCGGTCGGGATGTTGGTTCATGGGAAGGGCGCGCATGTTCGTATCGGTGGGGGTATTCGGCACAACCTTGGGGAGCGCCCCTCGGTCGAGCCCCAACTGGTTGGAAACCGCGTCAAAAAGGTACTGGAACAGCCCGAAAGCATGGGAAGGCGCAGGCATAAGTAAGGAAATAATCAGCGCAGCCAAGACAAGTTTTGCTTTCATATCACTCAATCCACGGACATTTTGCGTTTTATACACGGTGGACGCTGAAAAGTCAATGAATTTCCCACTCTACGGGCGGTGAACGCCTGTGCCATACACTGGAACGATGCCTGGTATGCGAGAGGGAGACGCCTATTGAGCGCCTCCCCGCTCCCCCCCAGTCGAAATCGTTGCAACCGAGCATGAAAGTATCCAAAATTTTCGGAAACTTTCGGATTTACCCTCTGTATCACCCTTGTCAGGGGGACGTATGAATTTTGCCTGAGAACCTTTAACGCGAAGACGACGCTTACTCCCCTGACAAAGGGGGTTGGGGGGTTCAACTCCCATAGCGAAAAACCTTCCATGTGGTCATTGTGCGTCGCATCCAGTAAGCGAGACTTTCATGCAAACATTTACAATAAAAGCTCCTCCGATCCTACTTGTTTGAAAGCACATCGGGTTCAGACGCCGTATACGTGTCGGCTCTCAACCACACTAATGAGGTGGGCTATCGGACCGGCCGCGACAGCCGTTCCCAACGGTCTACCTATCTCTACTCATGAAATCCCGTCGTAAAGACGCCCTGGTCAGCCCGTGGTCCCGAGATGATTCTTCGCTCTGGGTGGGGAAGGCGGTCAGCTGCACAATGGACCACTCGTACTCTAAGCCGGCCGCCAAGATTTCCGACGATCTCACACGGACGTCCTTCCCCAAAGAGACGGACTCGCGCGTTTCGACAGGAGTCCGAGCGAGAGCGTCCAGGGCTCGTTGCGTCATGATTGTACGCGATTGGCGGCGTCCGGCGTCCCGCTCTGAGCGCATATCGAGAATATCGAGCGCGTAGCTGATGATGAATTTAGGATGAGCGCTCTTAAAGCAATCGAAGTTGTTCAAAATTTCGATACCCGCAAGTTTATCGTGCAAGAAGATCGCCAACCCGATCTGGTTGTCCACGGGCTCGAAATGTTCGGCGTAGTCATCGGTATCCGCAGCCTTGGCTTCGTAGAGATCAATGACCGACGCCGTAGGGGACCGCCGCGCGTCGGGCTCAGCATCGTAGCGATCTGAAATCTCATCCCACACGAGACCCTGATTGGACATAAACCCCAGGTTGTTCATAAGGTTCATAGCCACGGACGCGCTCTTCTTTTGTCGTAAGGACGCGGCGGCGTAATTACGGGTCTTCATGTGATCGGCGTCAGGCCCCCGATCACGGGACCACCTGCCCTGCTCGACACAAGAGACGGGAATTACGGTGGTAGACAAGGGCGCCAACAAGATAGTAGTGTTCAGTATGCGGTTTTGCTTGGCGCCGACAAGCTCCTCCCCTTCCATGAAGAGAACCTTTTCTTTGGAGGTGTTCACCACCTTGAGTTCCGGCACGGACCCGGATTCACTCACCTCGGAGACGCGTACCAGGCCCGCGTCGATAGCCTGTTTTGCCAAGGTGAAATCAATCGCGTGCTGCTTAGCGGCCAACAGGCAATAGACGGTCATGTCTTTGTAGGTTTGTCGAGGGCCGATCTTTATCGACAGGATAAATTCCACCATGGATGTTGTCATGAGCTTTCCCTCTTCACGTTTTACCTACAATACGCAACGGGTGTGTCAAATCAGGTCAATTTTGAGGGAACTATTTTTCGCAATTGCAAAATAAATGAATTGCACCGGCGGAGAGTGCGTAATCACAGGAGTAACATTGGAGGGAGAACCTTCTTGACAGAAAGTTGAGTCCCAAACTCCTCTCCAAGAAATTCCGTGACGGATTGTCACAACGAAGCATGAAAGCATCTAAGAATAGGGGCGGATTTAGGATTAATACCAATGCGCAGCCAAAGAAGTAATATCGAGGAGAACCTTCTTGAAAGAAGGCTTCTCCCCGAACCCCTCTCCAAGAACCTTTAAATGGCCGAAACCGGCTTTTCTCAAGGAGAAAATGCCGCTTTCGGCATATTAAACATTCTCAGATAGACGTCGAAAAAACCTATCTTCCCAAAAAGAATCTTCACCAATGTTACTCGTTGGAAAGCACATTGGTATAACCCCCTGTATCTCGCTTGACGGGGGGATGTACGGATACTGTTCGACAACCATTTAACTCGGAGCCGACGCTTATCCCCCTGACAAGCAGGGTTAGGGGGTTTTCTACTCCCACACCGAAAATCCTTCAATGTGATGGTTCTACTCGCATCCCGGACGCGAGACTTTCATACGAATATTCCATGACGTAACGTCACAATATCTCTCCTCCCGGCGTTCATTGCGCTAAGCACCGCTTCAAGCGCAGTGAACCGTTACAGTGCGGATAATCTCTGATAAACTGCTCTCCAACTTCCTTCCCTCGTACGCGTACGTTCCCGGAGTTTCAATGAAAGGTTCGACCCTTCAAAGGCAAATGCTCACCTACTTCGGCTTGATAGCCGCAGCTTCCATGTTGATAACGCTGGAATTCGTATGGGCTATTCGTTTCGCGATCACTCAAGTGGTCACGTGGCTTGCATTCTCCCCTGAATGCGAGGCTTCGGCAGCTCCTTTCACCGCCGCTCTGACGGAATTGAGGCATAAGGCCTTTCTCATGGGGATTGTTCAGGCCGTGGTTACGCTCATCGTTCTGCTCATGCTCATACGACGTATCACGGGGCCGCTCCAACACATGGTCGTCCAAGCGAAACGGATCGCAGAAGGAGATCTCAGCGCAACCATCCAGATTCACAGGCGTGATGAGATAGGGCATTTAGGGGAGACGATCAACGGCTTGACCAGCAATATTCAAGAGATCGTGACTCTGGGGCTTGCAACCGAGGAAACCATCCATGAGTCCCTCGACGCGCTCCGCGAGTTGACTAAGGATTCACCGGCCTGCTGCGAGCAATTGGACGCAATCGCGAAGGCTCTCGGTGGATACAAAGGCGTTATGAACGAATTTACGCTCTTCCCTGCGCCCGCTACGGATTCCCTCACGGATGCGGCGCCGTGAGGGGCGCGTGGATCGCTTTCCCTACCGGCGTCCTCATCGCTACACTTGCAACCTTGGCGGGCTTCGGCGGCGGAGTCCTTTGGATGCCGTATCTGCTCCTTGTGGCGGGTTTGGACGCAGGGCAGGCGGTGGTCACGTCCTTGGTGATTCAGGTGGCCGGGATGGGATCAGGAGCGGTGGCCATCATTCGCGCAGGCAAGGCGGACACACGCTTGTCGGTCTATCTGAGCGCCGCTGCGTTTCCCGGCATTCCCGTGGGCGTGTGGTTATCTCACGAGATAGCTCCCGAACGGCTGGTGTTCCTCCTGGGGGTCTTCAGTCTCTCCATGGCCCTGGTCTTCGTTTACACCCAAGAAGACGTAGCAGCGGTTGATCCTCAGCCTGTGACCCTCCGACGCACCGCGCCGTACCTGTGCTTATCCAGCGCCTTCGCCGTGCTTACGGGGCTGTTGTCGATGGGCGTCGGTGACTTTCTCGTCCCTATCCTGAGGAACAGATTGCGCCTGAGCATGGAAGCCGCCATGTCCGCATGCCTTGTGGTCATGGCCGCAAGCGCAGCATTTGCGGCAATCCTGCATTGCTTGAGCGGTGAAACCTTCGCCCGCGGGGTAGTGACCTGGGCCGTTCCGGGAGTTATTTTGGGTGGCCAAATAGGACCACGGCTGGCCGGACGCATTTCCGACCGGACGCTCAAGGAGATCTTCATTTACGCCCTAGCTCTGGCCGGCATACACCTTATCTTCAACATCCCGACGGGTCCGTGAGACCGAATTGCAATCAAAGCAGTAATATTGGGGAGAACCTTCTTGAAAGAAAGGATGAGTTCCGAAACCCTCTCCAAGAACTTCTAAAAATTGCCGAAACCGGCTTTTCTCAAGGGGAAAATGCCGATTTCGGCATATTAAACATTCTCAGATAGACGTCGAAAAAACCTAACCTTCCCAAAAAGAGTCTTCACCAATGTTACTCGTTGGAAAGCACTTTGGTATTAAACGTTCTCAGATAGAAATTAAGGAAACCTAATTACAAAAATAACCTTCACCACTATTACTCTTTTGAAAGCGAAATAGTATCAACTGAACGAGAAAGTGCGGTGGAAGTTCTTGTAAGCGGATTTTCCCCAACTCTTCCATCTTTGCTTGCAATTCGGCCTCATACCGATTCGATTTCAAGTGAGTCATATCGGTAAGAATCGCCCGCTTTATGAGGCTTTCATATCCGTTACTTCGGTGATGAGATCCGCTACGGCGAGGATCGACTGCGGCGCACGTTCCGCCGTCATGATTACATTAACGTGCGGAGCCTTCCCCCTGACGGCCTCAAGGAGGGTTTCTTCGTTCGCTATTGCGTCTTCGATGAGCTTGTCGATTCCACTCAGCCACACCAACACAGGCTCGGATGACTGAAGGGCCTCTTGGACAGCGATCCATACGCCCATAGGATCGGAGTCCCCCGACCGGATCGCCACAAGATCCCCGAAGGGCTTTAGCATTGGGGAATCCACGGCAAAGGCCAGATCGCCCTGAAAATCGAAAATTCGCGACTTCAGATTCCGGCCGATGGCCCTGAACACCTGACCCAATGGAGGAGCCTCGATGTACCGAGCATCTCCCTGATATACCATGATAATTCCTGTGTCCATATAGACCTCTGTGAGTAGAAACGGCGCTTTCACTGAATTTATCACACTTTACGAGCAATGCGCCGCAAAAAAGACGTATGGACGCCTCGAGTGAATCATAGCCTAAAACAGAAAGCTCCACTTTAAATATCCGACTATAGCTACTTAGGAACTACTTTAAAAACAAGCTATTAAATTGCCATTCAAAAAAAAAGCGGATATTTTATGAGAATTTAGTTGACAGAATCCTCGTATTGAATGATGAAGCATCTCAGGACATTCAGTTGAGGAGGGAGGGTATGGTTATTATTAAACCATCTACGCTATTGGTTTGTCTAGCGATTCTCTCCTGCTGCATTTGTGCGCCGAGCGTGTGGGCCTTTGATGCAACCACAAGTCCGGCCGTATTGGGAATTCAAGGGGACGCGCTATCCGCGGAACCCGCGCGAATTTCCCCATCACCTTCGCAGCAGAAGACGAAATTGAGAACCGGACACTCTGAAAGACAGTATTCATCGTCACCTATTCGTCACCGAAATTCTTACGAGCGCCCCAGGACAAGCGCCCGGACAGACCCCATCGAGGTCTCCGTTCTCCGGAACGGTCCGCGCAAAGGCCCGGTATGTCTTACGCCGGCATGTCCCCCACCTGGACCGCCGGTGTGCGGCGTCGCCCCAGTCCCCTTTAACCCTGCGTTCGACCTGTGGTTGCCCCAGATCGGCCCTAAGCGGGTTGAACTCTCGGCGAAGCTTTGGTACTCGACCCTTCACAACAGCCAAATAGTCTGGGGGTCAAACCCCTTTGCGGGCCGCGGTACGGAGCTGGACCTCGTGCAAACGCTCGGGCTCAACAAGCGTAACTTTGTGGGCGAATACGAGGCTCGTTGCCAAATCCAGTGTAATTGGGGATTACGCTATTCCTTCATGCCCATTGATCTCCGGGAAAACCATATTCCCAATGAGTTCTTCTACTTCGGAAATACCCTGTATCCCGCGGGGCTCTCCACGCTGACCACCTGGCGCAGGAATATCCACCGCTGGGATCTCGTCTATAGCTGGTTTAAGGCGCCCCACGCCGTTTCGGAGATATTCGGGGGATACGCCTTGTACGACGATAAGCTCACCGTGAGCAACATCATACAAAGCCGCTCGCGCTCATCGAACTTTGGGGTGGCCTTCGCCGGCATGAGCATCCAACGGGCCGCGTTCAGACTCGGACCTGCCGCCGTGTCACTCAATTGCAAGTGGTCCGCCCAGTTTCTCGATGACTACTTCGGCTGGGACGGCTACGGAGCGGGCCGGATCTCCATGCCCTTTGATTGCGGGCGCTTCGCCTACGTGGAAGCAGGCTGGAGATGGATCGTGCTCAAGCGCGATTACCCCACCAACAAGGACGAAACAAACATGGAAGGCCTTATAGGAGCTGTCGGTTTAGTCTTCTAAGGCGAATACCTCATCAAATAAGTGATATTGGGGAGAACCTTCGTAAGAGAAGGCTTCTTCCCAAACCCTCACCAAGAACGACCATGATGTATCGTCACAACGAATAGTGAAAGCATCCAATCATTTGAAATACTTTCGGATTAATACCGATGTGCTTTTAAACGAGGAATATAGGTGATGACTCTTTTTTGGGAAGGTAGGTTTTTTCGACGTCTATCTGAGAATGTGTAATATGCCGAAAGCCTACCGTCGAGATGTGACGGAAGTCTCTTTGCGAGGGAGCAGAACTAAAGGAGTCGTGACCCCGAGGTTCATCTCTAGATTTGGGGAGGCTCGTGTTGTCGGTGCATTCCATGTGTCTCCAGTGGTCCCCTTTCGGGTTCGTCAGCAGTGGAGTTTCGCATACGTGGTCCCCATAAGGGGCCTACAGTTCGTTGTACCAGCTGACGGAGGTCAGAGTTCTTGGCCGCGCTCTCGGCTGCAGTTTTTTTATCGACCTTAGTGAGGGGACCGGAGTCATACCTGTTTTCCAATATGGAGCCGTGGCGCTCAGTCGATCAGCATCTTTTTAACCGGAATCACCTCGCAACCAAGTAACTTCGCCTGTTTCTTCAGATGTTTCAGTTTCGCCTCTTTATTTTGATCAGAGAGATACGTCTCACCAAGCTCTTTGAAGCGCGCTCCGTCTTTGATGATCCGGTAGATCGCCTTGGCTATCCGGTGCGCTATGGCTACAATGGCCTTTTTGGCTCCCCGGCG
>JBBRBO010000089.1:0-16778 GCA_038205805.1 Desulfomonilales bacterium | reverse complement strand
AATGAAGCTCCCGCTGATTAGCCCGTGACGGAGGAGTCCGGCAAGCCACTTGCTATCCGACATGTCCGTCTTACGACCCGGCACGTTCTTGATGTGCTTCGGATTGGCCAACACCACTTCAACCGAGTGTTCCAATACGTTGTGGACCGGATGCCAATGCACCCCGGTGCTCAATGGCCACGACCGGACAGTTGTAGTCTAGGAGCCACTGCCTCATGGAAATGAGGTCGTCCGTCATGGTCCCGAACTCTTTTTGTTCCAACTGCTCTCGACCGTTTTTGTCTACCCAGATTAGGGAAGCGGCGATGCTCTTCTTGTGGACATCCAATCCGCAGCAAACGGGGTGGACAACTCCTATCGTACTGGTATTATCTGTTCGTGGGGACATGGCAACCTCCATTGGTAATTGAATAACGTCTAGGATGCCATAACTCCCCACAATATCAAGACAAGACTTTCATCCTTCGTTGTGACGATAAGTCATGGTCGTTCTTGGAGAGGAGTTTGGAACTCATCCTTTCTTTCAAGAAGGTCCTCCCTCATATTCTCATTTGATTATGTATTGGTATTAGGCGGAGAGTATGTCCCCATGTCCGACCCATTGTTGCTTCTTGAGAATATCCATGCCTTCCACGGAGATGCGCCGGCGCTGCGCGGCATCTCCATGCGCGTGAATGAGGGAGAAATCGTCTCGGTAATAGGGTCCAACGGCGCAGGGAAGAGCACGCTCCAGCAAAGCATTGTGGGCCTTGCCGCGGTGCGTTCCGGGACGATCACCTTTGACGGCGCGCCCCTCGTGGGCCGTTCAGTTGAGGATATGGCTTCTTTGGGGATTGCGTTTGTCCCTGAAGGCGCGCCGGTGTTCGCAGATATGAGTGTGCTCGACAACCTCAAGATGGGAGCGTACGTTCAACCCGCCCGCAGCCGCCGTAACGAAAGTCTTGGCTGGGTCTATGACTTGTTCCCCATCTTGGCTGAACGTCAGGGCCAGAAGGCGGGCTCACTGAGCGGAGGTGAACGACGAATGCTGGCCATAGGCAGAGCGCTCATGTCCATGCCCCGTCTGTTGCTTTTGGATGAACCGTCCGTGGGGCTTGCGCCGCTCCTGGTTGAACGCCTATTCACAAACATAGCGGAAATCTCCGCCGTCGGCGTGACCATCTTGCTGGTGGAGCAAAACGTCTACCTCTCTCTGCAAACGGCCCACAGAGCGTATGTGCTCGAAAACGGGGAAATCACCCTCACGGGCGCAGGCTGCGAACTCATGAACGACGACCGCATCAAGCGAGCGTACCTGGCGGTTTAATACCAATGCGTAATCAGAGAAGTAATACCGTGGCGACCCTTCTTGAAAGAAGATTTCTTCCGAATCCGTCTCCAAGAACGACCATGACGTATCGTCACAACGAAGTCTGAAAGTGTCCTATCAATTGGAATGCCTTATACCAAAGTGCTTTCCAACGAGTAACATTGGTGAAGACTCTTTTTGGGAAGGTAGGTTTTTTCGACGTCTATCTGAGAATGTTTAATATGCCGAAAGCGATTATCACACATTTCTTAGAAAGAGGTTGGCAAACCTGCTTTGCAACAACAGCCCCGCCGATCTTACTTATGATTTTACTTATGTGAAAGCACTTCGGTAGTATGAGGGGCCGACATTCAATACCCGTCCCGATATCGATCGGCGGAGCGACTCGTCTTCCCTTCGGGGGCCTCTCCTGATTCCGCAGGGGATACGCGCCTCCCCGCGAACGTGAGCCTGAAATGCCGCTGAGTGGCTCCTATAGACCTTTTGCTTTTTTGACTTGACAAGGTAACCGGTTATTATATCATAGAAGGTAGGGCTGAGGCAATCTTCATTTTTGAAAACGCGCACAGATTTTCTGAAAGGATTCAAAAAGCTTTAGGCGGTTCTACGCCCACCGCCGCGATCGGGTAAAGCTCCTGTCCTAGCGCTCCGGCGTCGGGAACCGGCTACTTGTGCGTGCGTAATATGTAGCCTTTACACTCAGGCGATCAGCGCGTTTGTAGTTCGGCTCAGTTCGCAACCAAGTATCGTGACAATAAGTCATGGTCGTTCTCGGAGAGGGGTTTGGGACTCATCCTTTCTTTCAAGAAGGTTCTCCCCGATGGTTGGCTTTGAATGCAAACCGCCGACCCATCACACTTCGAGTTGCGTGATGCGTCGCATTCCCAAGCGCAGGGGATAGATTATCATAGTAAGGCTCGCTCCAAGGGCCGCTAAGAAGCAAAGTATCACGACTATGTAATCCCAGCGACCGAGCGTATGCCCGAAAAACTGCGCGGACACGATCCTGTAGACCGGGTACGCCTCGAAGATGATGACCGTTGCCACCCCAAGCGCCCCATAGATCATGGTGAGCAATCCGCCGAATCCCGAGAAGACTCGGTTTGGGTCGAGTTCCTTCAGGTCGGCGTAGATCACGCCCATACCAATGGAAAGCGAGGTAATCCCCACAGTGAGGAATCCCACGGTCACGGTGGACACCAGCGAGATAAAGAGCCCCAGCCCCAGCAGGCGGTTCGTGGCTATCACGAGCGACAGCCCAAGAATGAGCATGGGAACAAGGTAGAAACACCACTTCACCCACAATATGCGCCGGAGGTTGATAGGCGAGCTTTTCAACGTCCAGAAGGCGCGACCCTCGGAAGACACCGCAGGAAAGAGAAAACGCACGCCGAGTGAGGACATAACGAATCCCGCAAGCCCTATATTCAAGAAGGCGATGGTGTTTTTCAAGAACATGGTGGCTTCAGGGGAATCCAGGGACGGCAAGACGCTGAAGTTGTAGAGGTATACCATTATGAGGGCAAGCAAGAGCAGCAACTGACTGAGGCGTCCCCAATCCCGCGCCATGAGAAGGGTTTCCTTCACTGCCAGGGCTGCGGTGGCTTTATCCAGGAGCCTGTGCAGGAGCCGCGAAAAAAATCCCATGAAACGGTTCTTGCTCAGCCGAGCGCCCTTGGACTCCATTGCCTTGGAATACCCGAAGAAGTGCGCCGCCTCGTGGTAATGACCGGCCAGCCGAAAGATAAGGAACGCCGTAAGCAGCAGGAGTCCTAAATTGAACGGGATGTTCTCGAATCCATAGCCCGTGATGTACGGCTTGAGCGTCATCATGAACCATGTGGTGGGCAAAAGCGGTGAGGAAGACTCGGACATGACCGACAAGTAGTCCATCACCGAGGCGAATCCCTCGGGATTGAGGAACTCTTCCGGTCGCACCATCCGGAACAGAAGGTACATGGCGATGAAGATAAGGATGCCCACGAACACAAAGAGATCGCGTAGGCGCCGCACGGGAAAGGTTCGCACCAGACTCTGCACCACCAAGACCGAGACGCCGGTTATCATCACGAAGAGGCTGACAAACCCCACCAGACTGAGCAGGTAAAACCACACGGGCGCCTTGAACACCGTGCCGTACGCAAGAAAAACCGGGAACCCGAAGAGGAGAACCATCCACGACGAGTCCGTTAATGTCTCGATGAAGCGGGCGGAGTACAATGCGGACGCGGGAACCGGCGAGGCCATGAGCAGTTCCAGGTCTTCGGAAAGATAATAGGTGGAGAATGTGGTGATGACGCTGCTGATGAGCGCCACAAATACGAACGTCACCATGAGCATGGAAAGCAGCTTTACCGCCGCCACGCCGCCGAACATCTCTTCCGCGGTGAAGTAATAGAGCGCCTTTACGAACACGGCATAAATTACGATCCACAAAACGAACACAAGAACGCTCAAGAGAGGATAGCGCATTCTGTCCTGGCTCGACTGACGCAGCTTGTTGCGGAAGCGCTTCCAACGAGGACTGAGCAGCAGGAGGATGTCCTTCATGCGCTATGCTTTCTCGGGAGATCCGTCGGTTTTTTTCACTTCTGGAGCATCTTTCTTGGCGGCAGACGCAGGCTGCTCAGGGCCGGTGGGTTTGTCGGGCTCGGGCGCAGGGGGATTCCGGCGGGATTCCGCCAATAGGGCGCCGTAGAAATCGGGACCGGTCTTGTCCGTGGAAGACTCAGGAAACGTCTGCGGGGCAGGGAGAGGAGCGGCAATCTCTTGGTCTTTGACTTGGTCTGTAACTGCCGGCTTATGTGGTGTAGTGCTGGTCATGGCGTCGAGATCGACGCTTTCCCTCACTTCCCAGAGCATTTTTTGCAGCTCCCGGTAGAGCTTTCCCAAAGCTTTGGCGGTTTCCGTCAATTGCTGAGGCCCCAAAACGATGAGGGCAACAATCAGAATCAACATCACTTCCCACATTGATATGCCGAACACTGTGCAATCCTTACAGACAAATGAGTATTTTGTTGTTCATGGGAACATGGCCGTCGAGTTCGTGGTTCGGCGAGCCGTGTCCTTTTATATAGTATAGCAATACCTTCCATAGAACGAACCCCTTGGGGCTGCTAACGAATCGGGGCTCGGCTTATAGGTCGGCGTCAACGGAAAGCGCTCTCTCGATGTAGAAAATGTCCATGTAATGGGGGCCGCCTCCCCATGACTCGATGAGCAACGTGAGATTCCCTATGAGGGCGTCGAGGCGGGTATCTTGTGACGAGAAACCTTGGTCATTGGTGAGTTGGACCGACCAATCCAATGCCTCGACCCTGAGACAAATCTTCACCTCAAAGCCTTCGCCCGCTCGTATTAAGACTACTTGGCCGCAGTGACGGGCCTCAGCTGAGCTGTCGGGGTGTTTTATGTCGTAAAGCTCCACATCAATACCGCGAATGGTCCGTATGAGTTCGACCCGACGCATCTCCTCGTCAAACAATGACTCGGCCCTATCGGAGCACGGTGGGCAAAAAGCGCCCGCTTCCGAGTTGTAGGGATCAAGTTCAGCCCCACAAATCTTGCAGAACGGTTGTGACGAAGCGCACATGATTACCTCCTTCTTTGTGGATTTTAGACTGACCTCGGTCCAAAATTTGAATCGCGGTGTCTCGCATTGTATAGTAAAGCCGAAGGGGATCAAGGGAAAAGGATTGCGCGCCGGCCGGTAAAAGGCGTACGCGGCGCCTGCACCTGCATGATCGGTTGAAATCATGCGAATGGTCCGGAGGAGTCACGACCGCCGAAAGCTTTACCGTCGGAGAGCCGTCTCAAGCGGGGAAATTAGTAGCGAAACGTCTACTTCGTGGAAAATTGAGTACAATCGGTAAACTGTTTTCCCACGGAGATCCGAAGCGCCGAGAAGGTTGCTTGAAATTGAACATATAAGAATCACAGGAGAATTCCATGCGAGCCGACTATTTTTTCAGGGTTATGATTGCAATGATCTTCGCCGCGTTTTTGTCCGCCGGCGTCGTAACCGCTGCGGAAGATGCGCCAAAGATACAGTTTAATAAAGAGACGCATGACTACGGGCAGGTTTTATACGGCAAAACCGTTGTCGAGGAATTTCACATCACGAACACGGGCTCTGCGCCGCTGGTCATAAAGAAACTGGAGGCCACCTGCGGGTGCACGAAAATTCTCGAGGGACCAAAGGAAGTGCCGCCTCACGGCTCATCGAAGATAGTGGCAAGCTTTGACACGGCCGGGCTACGAGCCGGCAAGAAGCAGAAGAGCATCTACGTGTATTCCAATGACCCCGTGCGGCCTATGGTGAAGCTCACTGTTTACGCGGAAGTCATGCGAGACGTTACCCTGGACAGCCAAAATCTCGCCGCCACCATTCCTGAATTCCAGGAGACGGTCTCTTTCCCGATGAAGCTTTCGAACGACAGTGATGAACCCGTGGAAATCACCAGCTTGACCACGGAACCCAACCAGTGGAAGGTGGCTATGAGCCCCGAGCGTCCGGTGGCGCCGCCGCACGGTAGCTTGCCGATAACGGTTACCGTGTCCTTAAAGCGACAACCCGGTAGGGAATATTACACGGGAAAGTTCAACCTGGAGACAAGCCATCCCCACGAAAAGACACTGGATGTTCGCTATCTGATCAGGCTCGAGAAGCCGGCTTGATCTCACTCCGATTCGAGATGGAAGCAGCGATGTCGGGGAGAATCTTCTTGTACCAAGTATCCTCCCCGAGCCGCTCTCCAAGAGCTTTACCCATGCCGAAACGAGCTTTTCTCGGCGAGAAATACCGTGATGCTGAGACTATGACGGGATATTTGAAAGCGAATCGCTTTGGACGCATGGTACGGTTCGATCCGAACGACGGGACCGAGCAAGCGCTAATCTATGAGTGTTTTCAGCTTTGCAAGATTGGGTCTGCTGATAGCCGCCTCGAGCATGGGCGCCACTTCCGGTGAACTCCCGCGGCCTTTTATCTTGAAGAACAACGTAAGGGGAGTGGCCTTGGGCGGTTCCGCAGCTCCTTCTTGGGGCGCTCCGGCGGCGTTCGTGTCCACACCCAATCTCTTGAGTTCTTTATCCAATCCCATTGCCTTTATCCACCCGGAATTCTGTTTCAGCACCTGTTGCACTGCGGGTATTTTCCCCAAAGCCGCGCCTAGCACGGTGGATGTCCTAACCCCCATCTCCATGTCCACCATTCCGGTGTGGGTGTTGAACGCCCCTACGACCCCTGCGTTCATGATTGTGCCGTGAAATTTCAGATTATCCGTGGATACGATCCCTTGACGCACCAGCAGGTCGCCCGCAAGCTCCTGAAAGGCCATCGGGTCCGCTTTGGGATCATTGCGGGACACATTGAAAATGCGGCTTATGGCCTCCGTCTGTTGAAGAACGCTCTTCAACCTGGCCGAACGTAGGTGGCCGGGGCCGCCGCGTAGAACGAATGCGCCCGTCATCTGCTTGGGATCATCGTAGTTTTCCAGGTCGCCATTCACCTTCACGGGTCCGTCCAGCGCTCCGGAGACGTGACCCTGAATATTCTTCAGGGTGAGCTTGCGACCCGCTGCGCTTATTGTTCCCCTAATTTTCTCCACGGCCAGGCCCGCGTTTTCTGGTCTGTAGTTAATTCCCAGGGCCTGTACAACGCCTGACGGCACGATACGGTCACCTGAGCCTGTTAGCTGAACGGTTCCCACAACCGGCCCGGACAGTCGCGCCGCCGCCAATGCCGGAAAGAATTCGGCTGCGTTTTTGAGATCGGTTTTTTTCACGTCGAGGTTAAGTCGCTTAAACTTGCCCTTGGCGTCTTTCGGGATTCCGCTAAAGGCGATATTTACACCCGGTAGGGTGAGATTCCCGGCTGAAATGTGGATTTCTTCGTCCAAGAGCTTGCCGGACGCCTTGAGTGCGCCGCCGACCCCTGCGGCTTTCCGGAAGTCGTTCCCAATGGCGAGATCCAGGCCCTGCAAGGGAGCGTCCACGGCCCAGGATAGCCGCTCCGGTGTCCCTGAGACCTTGAAGCGCGCCTGTGTAGCGCCGTTGAGTTTAATATCGTCGGGCGTTCCTCCCACCAGCGCAAGAGCGCCTTTGTCCACAAGGACGGAACCTGCAAGGTCCAGGACCATGTTCTTAGCGCCCGCTCCGTTGACGTCACCCTTTACTGAAGCCAGGACGGCGGTCCCGCGTCTTAACCGAACGGAAGCGTCTCGCACATCCGCGCCGTGCTGCTTAGGCGTAACCTGAGCAGAGCCCGCAAGAGCCACACGTTGGGAGCCGCCGCCGGCCTTGAGCCGCGCATTGGGGATCTCAAAGGCAACGTGGAGCGGCTGATTATGATATGAAAACCCACTCAAGCGCGTCTGCGCGGAGACTGTTCCGCCTGCCGTAGCAGGCTTTTGGATTACGTCCGCCCAGCCTATCTCCGCCCCGGCGAGGGATCCTTGCACATCAACGGACATGCTCTGCTCTTTGCCCTTGAGGCGTCCCTTTGTCGGGAGTTTCCCCTTGAAGTGGAGTTCCCTTGGTATATCGGCGCCGAACTCCTGAAGCAACTGCCGACCGATATCCGTGCCGAAATGGAGATCGAACACGCGATCCGGCTGAAAGGGCGTCAGTATTTTGCCGGTTACGGTGAGTTCTTTGCCTTTTGCGCCCAAATCCAACTTATGGATCACGAGTTCGGTGGGGTCCAGTGCAAGATTGGCCGCAAGCCGGAGATTTGGGCCGCTGATCTTGAACAGCTTCTTGAGCCCGATCCCGTTCAGCTCGAATTCACCCGTTGTTTTCCATGACTCGGGGCCTTTCCAGACTCCCTCCGCCTTTCCCTTAAGTAATCCTTGGGTGAGGTCAACTCCGGCGCCCACAGGGAGAGCGGAGGCGAAGGGCGCTGTTGGCAGACCTTCGGTGGTCACTACGGCCTTGGCTTCTTCCACCGCGGAAAATCGCTCGTTCAGCCGCAGCTCGGAGTCGATTGTAATTGCGGCCGTGGGCTCTTGTCCTGCACGCAAAAGCGCCTTTGCATTCACAAGAGCAGGCGCATCCTTCTTGAACACCGCGTGGGCGTTCAGATCCGCGGCCGTGAATCCTTCTACAACCTTCAGATTTTGGGGGATGTACGCTGTGAACAACTTGGGAGGAGCGGCCTCCAACGAGAGATTCGCGTCGCCCCTCACCACCTGAGTGGACGGGTCGTTCAGCCCGAACACTCCTTTCAGGCGCAGGGGAGCGCTCGTGTTCTCGGCGCCTTCGATCTTGCCCGATAATTCCGCTAAGAAACCATTCTCACCCGGGGTCCTGAGCATCTTTCCATCGAGTGAGCACGACGTGACGACATCCTGTCCGGGTTTGATCGCTTTGTCATGGAAGATGAAATGCGCGTTGGTGAGTTCCACGGAATCAATGGACCACCTGAGTTTTCTCTTCTGAGCCGTCGCAGGTTGGGGCGCAGGCGCATTGTTCGCGTCCTGAGCGGCTTCGTCGTTCACCGGCGCAATGGGCGCAGCGCCGCTTGCGGGGACGGGAACAAACACCCCGGTAATACTGCCGTCCTCCTTGCGCGTGGCGACAACCTTAAGGCCGTGTATTTTCAGCGACTGAATGGCTAACTCGCCTGAGAGGAGAGGCCCCCAGGACGGCAGGCAATCCAACCTAGCGATGTGAAGGACCGGTGTGCCGGCCGCGCTCAGGGCTGAAACATCCCGCACGCTGAGACTTACGAGGTTGGGGAAGGTGGGACTCACCTGAATAGCGCCGATGGTGATTTCCTTGCCCGTGGAAGCGCGTAGCTGCTCCTGGATATTCTCACGCATGAGGTCGGATTCGGGGAGGATGAACACCGCCCCTACGGCGAGAACTATTACGATAAGAACGATGATCCCGAAGGCCAAAAATATCTTTTTCAGGTAACTCACGCTTTCATCTCCTGTGATTGCACCGAGGGAGTAACAAACGTTCCGTGCAGGTTACCGCCATTAAGGCGGCTGTGTGCGGGGTGAGGGCCGGGGGGCGACTCATCTAGCTTCCGGACTACGCCGGACGTGCTTCCGAGTGGTTGTTGGTGAACGGTCACTCCCATTGCATGATGTCGTTTGTGTGAAGAGGGAAAGTAACTTGTATGGCTCTGCGCCGCCGTATCATCGTCCGGCTCTTGTCGTTTCGTTCACGAAGTCGTAATATTTTCGGACAAATCGCCATGATTGCATTATATTCTATATGGTGACAGATGGGTTTCGAGATTGCAATGAGTCGGCATTGATTTCAGAGTGAAACACTGCGCCTCAAGGGGCTCTGCGTCTCGTGATTGCAGGCGGGTTAGCAGGTTCCCATACACTGACGCAACGTAACGAGTGGTTTACCGCCCGTTATTCCTGAAGCGTGAGATTATACAAGGGACGAAAGGTTTCGACAGATGAACGACCGCAATGGGCGAAAAATATTCGCAGTGGGCGATATACACGGTTGCTACGACAAACTGGCGGCTATGATGAAGATTCTTCCCTGGAGCAAAGAAAACGGGGATCTCCTCTTGTTCATCGGCGACTATGTGGATCGCGGCCCAAAATCACGGGACGTGGTGGAATTTCTTTGTCGTCTCAAGGCCAAGGGAGGCGATTTCGTCTTTCTCAAGGGCAACCACGAGAAGATGCTTCTGGATTACTACATCGAACAACGTGACCAAATGCTCTATGTCGCCAACGGCGGAGCGGAAACCATCGCAAGCTACGTCGAGGGCGCGATCGGCAAGAAGGCCTTCCAGCTTCCTGAGGAGCATCTGGATTTCCTGCAATCCTTGAAGCTGTTTCATGAAACGGAGGACTACATCTTCGTTCATGCGGGACTAAGGGATAACGTGGTGGTGGATGAGCAAATAGAAGAGGACCTGTTGTGGATTCGGGAGGAATTCATCTACTCCGCGTATGACTGGACCAAGCGCGTCATCTTCGGTCACACGGCCCTGGAGACACCCTTCGTCACCCCCGGTAAGATCGGCATCGACACTGGGGCGGTCTACGGCAATAAGCTCACCGCCGTGGAACTACCGAGAATGAAATTCTATCAGGTGTGACGCAGCGGTCCGCTCATTAGAACAAGAAATCGGGAAGCCTTCGCTCTGAAGCGTCTTCCCGATTTGTAGTCTACCGTTCTGTAGAAATCGTAACCGAGCCCAAGTATGTCTCGGACCCGGTGAAACAATCGTTATCTATTCAACAAACCGCATCACTTCCAACTAAGCGCCTTCAGGAACCAGTCCTTTACCTGGCGTGAACTCGTCGGATTCAGTCTCAACCTGTGCTCACCGCCCGGAATGATGGACAATTCCGCCACACCTGCAGGCGCATTGTCGTAGAGTATCTGAGCGTGTTCCACGGGCACGACGTCGTCCGCGTCACCCTGCACGATGAGTAGGTGCTGCCCTTGAAACTGGCTGATCCACTTCTTGGGCTGGACCTCAACGAACTCGTGCATCCACTCGGATATATTGGCGGGAAAGTTCGCATGACGAATAATCCCGCGCTCACGGAAGTCCTCCACGATTTTGGACGGCTCATCGTCAAAGATCTCGAAATCCGCCGGGGTTCCCACCACCGCCATGGCGAAGATCTTGGCGTTTTCCGCAGCGACTCGCAGCGCGGCCGCGCCGCCTCCGCTAAAGCCCAAAATCAAGAGCCGAGAAGGGTCTATGTGGGGTGTGTTGAGAACTTTGTCTATGACCACTTCAAGGTCGTTCACCCAGCCGCTCATGGAAAAATCGCCGCCTGAGTCGCCGCACCCTCGGAAGTTAAAGAACACGGCGGCTATGCCTTCGGAAGCGTAATCCTGGGCCAACTGCTCGTAACCGGGATCGTTGACCGGTCGCGCGTCACCGCTGCCGGGGATACCGTGACAGATAATCAATACCGGATACAGCCGATCAGGGCGCTCGGCGGGAAAATATACCCGCCCTTTGATGGGCACGCCGTTCGAGTATACGGTAAAGGCGTCTTGCTCGCGCTCGTCCACAGGCGCCGCTTGGGGTCGTTTCGTAGGCTTCTGGAATCGCAGCGCTTCAACCAGCTTTGCCCAAATACTGCTCAGTAAATTAGATTCCATGTCTCGCTCGCTGTATTCTTCTTAGTAATTCAAAACACCCTGCGATGTCCTGACTCCAGTATACAGCCCGAGCCGCGTATGGGCAATTCGCTCGATAAGCCCTAATCATCCTCTCGGTGTTACGCGTCCGCAGGAAGCGCAAAAATGCACGCGCTCTCTCGCCATAAAGGTAAACAATCCCACAAATGACAGAGCCGTTCCGAAAATAAGGAACATTCCCGTGGCGTACAGCACGACCAAGCGTGAAAAAGAAAACCCATCGAGAAAGCCCAAACCGGCGACTCCGAAAAATCCCAAGACGAAGAGCAAACCGGCGGCGCTGAGCGCAAGCTTACTACGGCGTTGGTCATAGATGTCACGGATGCCCGCCTTCATGTCCTCTTGACACTGCTCGCATTTGGGCGCAACGGTCTTCTCGGGCTCGTCGATGCAGTCCAAAGGCATGCCGGGTACGATCTCGTCCAGGGCATCGTCGAAACCGCGATTGTGGGTGCGAAGATCCTCGGCGACGAAATCATCGTCCACCATGGGACCGACCTTCTTCGGAGCCTGTTCCGCCGCTAAGGGCGACCCCACCTGAACGGTGTCGGCTGCGGATTCAGCTTCTACGGCCTTTGTCTCGAGGGTCTGTTGGGCGGGCTTCACCGCTTCCGGTTCAGCAGCGGGTTTCTCGCCGGAGACCAACTCTTGGAACGACACGCCGCAACTGGGGCAGATGTCGAACATAGTGTCTTGAGCCGCCAAGCAGCAGGGGCACATGTACGTGGATTGGTCGGACTCGGGCTGAGCGGCCTTTTCACCGGCGGTTTGCTCGCGTTGATAGTACTCCTGGAGTTCTGCTTCGTCTACAATGTTGCGCTCCAACAACATGGTGAAGAATTTTTCCAGTCCCGCAAGAGTAAGGTTGAATTTTTTTAGAATTTCCGTTTCAGGGAGGCCGCTGCGAAAATCATCAAGGAAATCCTTAACTTTGATGGTTCGCTTTTCTTGACTTGTATGCGCGTTCATAGATCACCTCGTGTGGCAGTGCACGCTCTATATATCAAAACGCGCCAGAAATTGCAAATAGTTTATGCCGTATAGACTTCTTCGTTAAAGTAAACTATACAGTCTCATCGTTTCGTGCGCTCCTCGTTGATGGCTCCTCATGAGGCGCCTTCGGAGCGAAACTTTTTTGGAACATATTTATCTCAAATGCGATGTAGTAAGTAAGTGGATTTTGGCGTGCCCTTTACTCAGAAGCATCTAATCGCCTGAAATACTGATTGGGTGACTCGGTGGGAAGACCAATGACCCTTCCGGTTTATAGCGGGCTGAGAGCCGTTTGAGTCCGGTTGACCAATATGACTATTGTTGCGCAGGAGAAATAATGCCTCAAGAACGTAGAAAGGGTGAGCCCTTTGCAGTTAAAGATTGCGCCCTTATCGCTGTAGCCACGGGAAAACGCGCCCAGAACCTGAAAGAAATGGTGGATACCCTAATGACTATTCACCCCGGGGCTATTTACCATCACTTTTGGGGTGGATTGCTCCGGCCCCGTTTCGATGACCCGCAATACAACAACGACTTCGCCGTGTGGTGCCACTATGGGCTTCATGACGACATACTCGCCGAGCGTCTGGCGGTCATCGACCCGACCGATTACGAGAACCTCGAGGCCATCCGGCAAAGACTTATAGAGGTTTTGGAGAACAGGCTCGATGAGTTGGAAACACTCTCTTGGTCTCGAACGGACCAGCAATTTTATTTTCTGCGTTCACAGATCGTAGTGTTCGATACACAAAAAATCCTGAGTACTCCGGAAGAGTTGGCACAAGCTATTCCGCACATGTCGGTGGGAAGCGTCTTTTTCCATTTCATTGACGCGCGCAGAAGATTTCCTTGGCGTATGGATGATTTTCGCGCCTGGTTACAAGGTTTTGGGGAAGAATACGGGCATTGTGTGGATGCCTTGTCTTGCATCGACCCGTATTTTCTCACATTGACGGAATTGCGCACACAAATACATCAGACGTTGACGAACTGTCTGCAGAGGAACGCATAATGGGTGTACTCGACGATTATGCCGCAGTGGCCGGTAAAGACGCTATCGAGCATCTCAAGCAGTTGGCGTCACTCTTGAAAGGCATGAGGGTAGTGCACGTAAACTCCACGAAAGTAGGCGGCGGAGTCGCTGAAATCCTCACCAAATTGATTCCTCTCAAACGTGAATTAGGGCTCGACGTAAAGTGGGAAGTCGTGCGAGGGGAAGAGAAGTTCTACGAATGCACAAAGATGTTTCACAATAGTCTCCAAGGTGAATCCATCCCAATAAAGGATGAATTGCTGAAGATTTACGAGGAAACCAACGCATACAACGCCGAAGACTTGCGATCCAAGCTGCAGGATGCGGATTTCGTATTCATCCACGATCCGCAGCCTCTGCTCTTGCTTCGTAACACCCCGAATCGCAAGGGAAAGTGGATTTGGCGCTGCCATATAGATCTCAGTCATCCATATAGACCTGTCTGGCGCTATCTCCGTAAGTTCGCTTCGGAGTATGACGCGAGTATCTTTTCGCTGGCGGATTTCGCACAAGCCTTGCCGAATATTCAGTACCTTATTCCGCCAAGCATTGATCCCCTGAGCGATAAGAATAAGGATCTGCCTCAGGAGACCATCAACAAGGTGTATGAGGAGTTCGAACTGGATCCTGATCGCCCCATTATGTTGCAGGTTTCCAGGTATGACAGGTTCAAGGATCCCATAGGCGTTATTCGCGCCTATAGGATGGCGAAAAAGTTCTCCCCCGGACTTCAGTTGGTGCTTGCCGGCGGCGGAGCCACAGATGATCCTGAAGGAGAGCAAGTCCTTGCCGAGGTGCAAGCGGAAGCCGGCGGCGATCCGGATATCCACATCTTGCTCCTGCCGGCCGATGCGAATCTTACCATCAACGCGCTCCAGCGCGCAGCGACGGTGGTCTTGCAGAAATCCTTGAAAGAAGGGTTCGGCCTCACCGTCACGGAAGCGCTCTGGAAAGGCAAGCCCGTAATCGGCGGTAATACTGGTGGAATCAGGCTTCAGGTTATTAACCATCATACGGGTTTTCTGGTGAACACTCCAGAGGGCGCGGCCTTAAGAATGCGCTATTTACTTCAGAGACCGGACACCGTGCAGGAAATGGGCCGAAAAGGAAAAGAATTCGTGCGAACAAATTTCTTGAACACCAGAAATTTGCGGGAATTTCTCACGCTTATGGTGGCCTTCATCAACGGCGGGGAAGACCGCATCGAGCTGGAAGTTCCTGACTAAGTTCAATGAAATAAATATGTTAAGCAGCTTTCTGCGGGCCTTCGCTTGTTGAATTGCAGGTTATAGTAAGGACTCTAACGAAATTCTAACAAATGACAGACAAAAACGCGGAGAACCAATTTACGTACCACGGGTCACATTGACTAATGAGAATTTCAGAGGAGATTAACTTGATGACAAAAGGCCTTGGCAAATCGATTTTGTTTAGCCTGATCGCGGCCGGTATGATGTACGCCGCAGCTCCCGTAATGGCGGAAGCCCCTGTAAGGGCGGAAACCCCGAAAGCGACGAATGCTGACGCAACCGCTATGCTCCGACAGTTGGACGAGGCGTATGTGCATCTTGCTGAAGTGGTGACGCCCGCGGTTGTGAATATTAGCTCTTCCAAGAAAGAAGCCGCCTCAATGGGAGGCGAGCTGGAACCTTTCTTTAAAAATCATCCCTTCAAAGATTTTTTTGGCGATGAATTCTTCAAGCGCTTTAAAAATCATCCCAACAAAGGTCATGAAGACGGCGGCTCCCGTGTGCAGGGTATGGGGTCCGGAGTTATTATTTCTCCGGACGGCTACATCTTGACCAACTCCCATGTGGTGAAGGAAGCCGACGAAATCAAAGTCAATCTGTCCGATAGAAGATCCTTTACCGCGAAGGTAGTGGGCGCGGATCCTGAGAGCGACATTGCGGTCGTGAAGATCGACGCCACGAACCTGCCGATAGCGCGCATGGGTGATTCCTCGAAGATGAGAGCCGGTGAGAACGTGCTTGCGGTAGGAAACCCCTTCGGTTTGAACCGCACCGTGACCCGCGGCATTATCAGCGCCATCGGTCGCACCAACATGGGAATTATCGATTATGAAGACTTCATACAGACGGACGCGGCCATTAACCCTGGTAATTCCGGCGGCCCTCTCGTAAACATGAGCGGTGAAGTCATCGGCATCAACACGGCAATAGCCAGCAGAAGCGGCGGCTATCAAGGCATTGGTTTTGCTATTCCTTCGAACTCCGCCAAGCTCATCATGGATGAACTCATTAAAACCGGTAAGGTCCGTCGCGGACTCTTGGGTGTAAACATTCAAGATGTCACCGAGGCATTGGCGAAATCCTTCAAACGACCTGATTCCTACGGCGCCTTGGTGTCGCAGGTGGTGGAAGGAAGCCCCGCCGAAAAAGCCGGCGTGCAATCCGGCGACATCATCACGAAGTTCAACGGTCATGATGTGACGGGCGCGGCTCAACTAAAGAACATGGTGGGCCAAGAGAAACCCGGCGCAAGCTCGACTTTGACTCTTTGGCGCAACAACAAGACCATGGAAGTAAACGTCACGATCGGTGAGCGTGACCAAAAGTCCGCCGCCGCTAAAACGACTCCTTCAACTGCCGGTGACACCTCGAATGAACTGGGCGTGGAAATCGAGAAGGTTCCGGCCCAAGTCGCCGAGCAAATGGGACTCAAGGACGATCAAGGCGTTCGCATCAAAGATGTGGCATCCAATAGCGCCGCCGCAAAGATGGGGCTACGACCCGGTGACGTCATTCTTCAAGTTGACGATCAACCCATCAAGGATGTTGCGGGCTTCAACTCAGCGGTAAAAGAAGCCAAGAACAATAAGGTTATCAGACTTCAGTATCAAAGAGGCACATCCAAGCTGTTTACGGCCATGCCCTTAAACTAACCTCGTATGGAACAGCAGGGCGCCTTTTAGGAGGCGTTGCTGAATAGCATGGGGGAATCATCCACAGGATGGTTCCCCCATTTCGTTTCGAAGACACATCACGCACGACGGCCGGCGCATCATACCGATACGCTTCAAATGAGTAATAAAGATCATTTTCTGTAAGTAGGTTTCCCTACTTCTGTAATACGACCTCGCTGATCTTCTACACCGCCCTTACGAAAGCTGTTTGATGTCGGCTAGTTAGAATGGCGCGTCTATTCTGTGGCACTAGGTTGTGCGGTCCGTTTGGAGAGGTCGCTTAGGTTAGGTATTCTGTGCGACTTGGCGTATTGTGGGTGGCATGGCTACTCCAACAGCCCGGAAAACTGCATTGCAGGCGGCCGTCGGTTGAGATC
>JBBRBO010000088.1:0-16858 GCA_038205805.1 Desulfomonilales bacterium | reverse complement strand
GACGACTTCTATCGGGAGGTCAACAGGGTTACGCCCAGCCTTATACGCACCGAAGCCGACGAGGTTACCTACAACATCCACGTGCTGCTGCGATTCGAGCTGGAGCTGGATCTCATGCGGCGCAAACTCGAGCCGAGGGATCTGCCTGAAGCGTGGAACGCCGCCATGGGACGCTACCTGGGTGTCACCCCGCCGGACCACAAGGACGGCGCCATGCAGGATGTGCACTGGTCCTTGGGAGCCATCGGGTATTTTCCCACGTACACTCTGGGGAACATGTACGCCGCGCAACTCTTCGCAGCAGCTCAAAGAGACATACCAAACCTGAATGGAGACATGGAGCGCGGCGACTTTGGCGCACTTCTATCCTGGTTGCGGCGACATATCCATCAGGAGGGCCGCACGTTTTCCGCCGCCGAGTTGGTTCTTAGGGTGACCGGGGATGAGCCGTCACCGCACTACTTAATTGATTATTTGGCTGAAAAGTACGGCGAACTCTACGGGTTTGACCCCCGTGAGGTAAAAACCGGCGTTTGAAGATTGCCGGCTCCGCCCAATAGGCGCGAGTCTCAGCGGTGTTTACGTTCAGCGCGGATTCACCGTCCCAAAGGGCTCTGCGTCCCGCCTGAGCGCACACCGTGACAGTGAGGTGTAAGCGCTTTACTCTGCGTATGATCCTATTCAGACCCATGCGTCGAGCGTTCTTGGCCACTCTATAAGAAAAACGCGCCTTGACACGCCAAACGACCTCGAATAATATAGTTCGATTATGTATCGAGACGATTTACCCACGGAGGCTTATATACGTCATGGCTGTTAAGATTCGACTTGCCCGATTCGGCGCCAAGAAAAAACCCTTTTACCGCATAGTAGCCACTGAGGCGACAGCTCCCAGAGACGGCCGTTTCATCGAGATTCTGGGAACATATGATCCCCGTAACAAGATCAACGGGCTGAAACTCAACCAGGAAAACCTCAAGGGCTGGATAGCTAAGGGCGCAGTTATGACGAACACCGTTAAAAAGCTCTATACCTCCGTCGAAGAAGCGGAAGCCGCTCCCGAGCAACCTGCGAAGTAGTGGACCCGTCGGCGCTATCAAGAATGCTTCATGAGGATCGTCTATGAAGGATTTGATCGAATACATGGCCAAGTCACTGGTAGACAGCCCTGATGAGGTCGTAGTCACCGAAGTTGAAGGCGAGATGGCTTCAGTTATCGAACTTAAAGTTGCCAAGGCCGATCTCGGGAAGGTCATCGGTAAACAGGGACGCACCGCAAGGGCGATGAGAACCGTTCTTAGCGCGGCTTCAACGAAATCCAAGAAGCGAGCGGTCCTGGAGATCCTGGAATAGGCGCTCACACCGAGAGCCGACTTCCACTGAGTCACATATGCCCGACGGACGACTTGTCATTATCGGCCGAGCAGCACGGCCGTTCGGCGTTAAGGGGGAGATCAAAATAACCCCGTACACCGAAACCTTCGAGGCCTTTGAGAGATCCGCCACCCTCGTCTTTGGAGATGAAGCCAGGACCATACGGTCTCTGCGAATCCATAAAGGCGCCGTGCTGGTCTTCGTTGAGGGCGTGAGCAGCCCCGAACAAGCGCAACTTCTCGTGGGAAGTCTCGTGAAGACGAGCAGGGAAAATCTGCCGCCCAAGGACGAGGACGAGTATTACTGGTTCGAACTGATTGGTCTCGCCGTGGTCACTACCTCAGGTGAACCTCTCGGGGATGTAACCGGCCTCACGGAAACGGGCGCAAACGATGTGCTGCATGTGGAAAGCCCCCGCGGTGAGGTTCTTCTGCCTCTCATCGACGAAGTAGTCCTCGAAATAGACCTCGAAGGCGGTCGTATGGTGGTGGATCCCCTGGAAGGGCTCGTTCCCGATGCTTGACGTGAAGATATTGACCATCTTCCCGAGGATCTTCGATTCGTTTCTTGCGTTCGGCAATCCCGCGAGAGCCGTTCAGGCCGATCTCTTGCGCCTGGAGACCATCGATATTCGAGACTTCGCCGAGGACCGTCATCGCACCACCGACGATTACCCCTACGGCGGCGGCACGGGAATGGTCATGAAACCCGAACCCGTTGTGGCGGCGATCCGGGGCGCCGCTCGTAGTATGCGATCGCCCAAGGTCATCCTCATGACGCCCCAAGGAAGACTCTTCCGGCAATCGGTGGCCGAGGAGCTGGCGTTACAGGACGAACTGATGTTCGTATGCGGTCGGTATGAAGGTCTTGACGAACGCATACGAGCCTACGTCCATGATGAGATTTCCGTGGGCGACTACGTGCTTTCCGGTGGAGAAACCGCGGCCATGTCGATCATAGACGCCGTGGTGCGTTTGATCCCAGGAGTGCTGGGCTCGGACAGTCACGTGGGCGGCGATTCCTTTTATGAGGGATTACTCGAGTATCCTCAATACACTCGCCCCAGAATATTTGACGGACGGGAAGTGCCCGAAATACTACTTGAGGGGCATCATAAGAAGATTGAGGAATGGCGGCGCTCCCAAGCCCTTGCCAGAACACGCCTCAGGCGACCGGATCTTATTCAAGCGAATTGCAGCCGAGATTCTTCCCGCGTATCGCCGGACCTCGGAAGTGAACACAACTCAAAGGTGGATGGAGACACAGAATGAATATAATGGAGAGCATACATCAAGAGCAGATGAGGATGGATCACCCGGTGTTCAGGGCCGGTGACACCGTTAAAGTGCACGTGCGTATCGTCGAAGGACAGCGCGAACGTATCCAGGTTTTTGAGGGCGCCGTCATCGGTATAAATAGAAAAGGCGCGGGTACCAGTGTCACTGTCCGCAAGGTTTCGTATGGTGTGGGCGTCGAGCGCGTGTTTCCCATGAATTCGCCGCTCATCGACAAGATCGAGTTGGTGACCCGCGGCCGAGTCCGAAGAGCCAAAATCTACTACATCAGGAAGCTGCGTGGAAAAGCCGCAAGAATCAAAGAGCGCGGCTATCGCCCCTCGGCTGCGAAGTAATAATAAAGCTTGGGGAGAAGTTTTTTGAAATAATCCTCCCCACAGCTCTCTCCAAGACTGCCTAATATTTGCGAAAAACGACGTTTCTCAGGGAGAAACGCTGATTTCGGCGACTATTTTAGACTCCTTGGAAGGAGATGGGGAAATCTGCTTTGCGATTAGCAGTTTTCTTCAAACGCAGGCGCTTCAACGCGAAGGGGTATCAGCCTATGGCGTCAGTTCGGCGCTCACCAGGACGATCATAGCGCCGGCTGATCGGGCGCTACAGGCGACGAGACTGTTCTTGTTGGTGAAATCATAGCGAACCCAGCCGCACAAGCGCAACAGGAGCATTA
This sequence comes from Desulfomonilales bacterium, assembly GCA_038205805.1. Taxonomy (GTDB): domain Bacteria; phylum Desulfobacterota; class Desulfomonilia; order Desulfomonilales; family Desulfomonilaceae; genus JBBSBY01. The sequence goes on along the minus strand of JBBRBO010000088.1, from coordinate 13,519 downwards.
GCTCATGTCGCCCAAGACCATACTTCCCGCGAACACCGTCCCAACCTTTCATTTCGAGGAAGAGGCGTGCCGGCTGGGTGCGAAACGCATCGCCGGAATCGACGAAGCGGGTAGGGGACCACTGGCCGGCCCTGTAGTGGCTGCTGCCGTCATCCTTCCACGGGACGCTCACATACCGGATATCAATGACTCCAAGCTTTTGGCCGCTACCATGCGGGAGCGGCTCTATCGGGAAATCACGTCCGTCGCCGTGGACATAGGCGTGGGAGTTGTTCCTTCCGAAGTCATAGATCGCATCAACATTTACCAAGCCACACTGGAAGCCATGAGGCAAGCGGTCATGAACTTGTCGGCGCCGCCCGATTACCTTCTCGTGGATGGTCCCATGAAACCGACGGACGCCTTTCCCCAAACCGCAATCATCAAAGGCGATAGACTCAGCGTCTCAATAGCCGCAGCCGGAATCGTCGCAAAGGTGACGCGGGACACCATGATGATGGATTACCACCGGCTCTATCCGCAGTATGGGTTTGCTTCACATAAGGGCTACCCCACAAAGGCCCATAGGGAAGCGCTCTTCGTACATGGCCCCTGCCGCATACACCGCATGTGCTTCAAGGGAGTCAGGTCGCCGGAAGAGGTGGCTTCTTTCCCTCAACCGGGCCGGATGGTCGCGTCAGAACCGCAAAAATAAGCCCACGCCCGCCTTTGGATCATATCCCGCTCGAAGATCGGCCTTGTTTGCAAGGCTGATCGTACACGCGTCCACAACAGCGCTGTTCCTTCGCAACTCCGATTTCTCCTCGTTCGGTTCGGTCGGCGGAAACAGCTTGCGTTCCCCTTCGCGGGCCACGGTTTGTACACACCCAATGATGGAAAGGACTACCAAGCTTGTACGTAGCAATTGTGGAATGTACATAAGAAACTCCTAAAACCGCAAACAATTCATTGAAATTCTTTACAAACCTTAATAGTTCTCTTTAATAAAATAGGCATTCCGTGGTGAATTACAAGGGCTCAATCCTGCACTCGGTCCATCGCTTGTAAGGCCGGCAAATTCATGTTAATAAACAAAACTTTAAGTATACAGAGGGTGAACCATTGGACTATAAAGCCATAGCCGACTTTCTCTTTGAAGTGGGCATGCTCAAGAGGACGCCGCGGTCGGGTTTTCAGTTTCTCGGCAGCGGCAAAGAAACCGTAGCCGAACACAGCCTAAGAACAGCCGTTATAGGGTATACTCTGGCTAAGATGTCCGAGGACGTGTCCACGGAGCGAATCGTGTTCATGTGCCTGTTTCATGATCTCGTGGAGGCTCGAACCGGCGATCTCAATTATGTGAACAAGAAATATGTGCATGCGGATGAAGCCGCAGCCGTGGCCGATATGACCGCAGGGTTGCCTTTCGGCCCTGATATACGGGCGCTTACGGACGAGTTCAACGAGCGATCCACACCTGAATCGTTAATCGCCAATGATGCGGATCAGTTGGAAATGATTGTGGAACTCAAGGAACTTAGCGATCTCGGAAATCCCTATGCTCGTGAGTGGATCGGCTCTGCCACCAAGCGGCTCCAGACCCCCGTGGGCCGGCAACTGGCGCGCAGTATTCTCAACACGGACTTTTCAGCCTGGTGGTACAAGGAAAAAGACGCCGAATGGTGGGTGACCGCCGGTAAGTCGGAAAAATAACGGAAAGCGTTCCAAACGGCACAGTAAAGTCAAAGGTAACCGTTCACCAGGAATCATGCGACCATTTTGGAATTACGAACCACCCGGCGCGAACGCGCCTCAAGCCGAACACGGCGTTCCAATACGCACGCCCTACGTCTAATCAGGTAAAGAGGGTTCGTACATGCGATCCGGATTCCTCAACTTCTACCGATGTGCTTTTACAAAAGTAAGATCCGCGGACCTTTTGTTGCAAAGCAGGTTTTTCCAACCGCTTTCTAGGACATTTGTGATAATCTCCGAAAACAGCACTTGTTCTTTAAGAAAAGACGATTTCGGCTATTTTAAGCGTTCTTGGAGATGGGTTCGGGAAGAAGCTTTCTTTCAAGAAGGTTCTCCCAGATATTACTTATTTGATTATCTATTGGTATTACTAGTGGTTTTGGCGGCTCTGTTGCTTGTGGGGATTGCTCCGGCTCATGCGCAGTCCGGCGTAGGAGACGCGCCCAAGAAGTACCCGTGGCTGTTCAAGGACCGCGAAGCCGAGCCCGCAGCCGAACCTACTTCGCAAAAGACCACGGGTTCCGCCAATCTCCTGAAGGATGTCGATCAGGCCGTCAAGCAGGCGCGCAAACTCTACCTCTCCGACGACACGGAAGCGGGCGTGCGCAAATACTTGGAGATCCTGGACATTCTGGAAGCCTCCCTGAAAGATGCGCCGCCCGAACATGATGTGCTCCTGGATCTGGAACAACGCGCCGCCATATACGACGAGCTTGCTCTGCGCCTTCTCGGTCCTGTGGAACAAGATCCTAAGCCGGAGAATGTCGACGAGATATTCACGGTGCTGGAGCGCCAACGTTGGTTCCGAGCGCATGTAACGCTCAAGAAGGCCGGCCCGATTCGGTTCCATGATGTATCGGCCAAACTGCTGGCCGAAGAAACCGACCTGCTTAACAAGTTGACGGCGCTCCACGGTGTAGCTGATTCCAAAGAGAATAGGGCTGCGGAAGCGGCCTTTTCCCAATCGCTCAAAGAAGTTCGCAGCGCCCTTGCAAAGAATGCCCCAAAGTACACGGCCTTCACATCGGGGAAACCGCCGTCTCTCGCGGACTTCCGCTCGCGCGTTCTGGAGGACGATGAACTGCTTCTAAACTTTTCACTCCTAGCCGACCGTTTAGTCCTGGGGGTCATTACCACCGAACAAGCCATGTACTACCAAGCCGACGTCAGCCGCACGGAGGTTGACTCAGCGGTTTTCCTCCTGCAAGAAAAGCTCAAGGAATGCACCATCGGAGAAGAGTCGTCGTTTCTTGGCCATGCGTGGAAAGAGCCTTCACGGCGTCTCTATCGACGACTGTTCGGGAAATTCCCCAGCCTCCCTGCCGACAAATCGACGCTGTTTGTAATCCCGGATCGTTCCCTATGGTTTCTCCCATTTTCCCTGCTCCTGGACAATGAGGACAACCCCCTTGGGAAGGGCCGCTTGATTTCTCTTGTGCCGAGCGCCGACATTCTGAGCCAATATCGCAGGTTTCGGACGACCGCGGCAAAAACCGAGCCTCGTCTCCTGGCTTTTGAATCCATGCCGTGGATCAGTTCCGAGCAGCTTAAGAACGATACGCAAAACCCTAAACGCGCCGCCGAAGCCGCTGCAATGGGGATCGACAAACTCATCCTAAGCAATCCCGTCTACCCAAAACCGTCCGAAGTGATTATTGCGGCTCAGAAGCTGTTCAAGCATTTCGATGTGTTTGTGGGGCCGACCGCCACGTTTGATCGATTCGCCGACTATAACGACAAAACAAACAGTCTTACCATTGCCGCCGTTCCTTTGAGTGTGGTCACCACCTTAGATCTAGGGAGACGGCCGTGGTTATACTTTTCGCCGGGTAAGAAGGGTAATCGGCGTTACGCCGTAACGGAGCTGTTCGGAATAAACCTGCGAACCGGCCTTATGATGGCGCCCATGGCGTGGCCTGAGATCTCGGATCAAAACGGCCCGTGGGGCGAAGGGCCGACACTGCTGGCGCTGGCCAGTTACTACTCCGGGCAGGAAGCGGTTCTCATCAACTATTCCGATCCCACTTGGGGAAAGCCCGATCCCTTCCTGAACCACCTGCTGACGACTGCGGCGCAAGGGACGTCGACGGGAAAAATACTCCAGTCCGCGTCAAGGGACCTACCGGCCGGTCTGGACCCTTCTTTCTCCGGGAAACCTCCTCGGTGGGCGGGCTGGATCCTTATGGGCGACCCCAGGCGGTAAGATTCTCATTGTGGGTGTGCAGGCGTTGGGGTGTTCCGACTTCGGAAGCTGATGCAGCTCTTTCAGTTGAAGGAGCCCTCACAATGTCATGAATAGGGACTCGTACACAGAGAATGGTACACCGGGCGCGAAGGCGTCTCGATCCCGGTGAATTATCATGGACTGGAGAAATGGGAACCGGCTAGGTTATTCGGCCGCTGATTTCTTGGAAAGTCTCGATATGGTGCGGGACGCCGTGTTTCTGTGGTAGATTCCCTTGGACACGCCCTTCTGGAGCAGAGAAGTCGCTTCGTTGAGGAGCCCGTGGGCGTCGTCGGCCTTGGCGTCCACTGCTGCCAGGTATTTCTTAATGGCGGTTTTTACTCTGGATTTATATGAGTGATTTCTGATTCGTAGATTTTCCGATTGACGCATCCTCTTGAGCGCCGAAGCATGATTGGCCATAAAGCTCTCCTTGCGTAATACTGCTCGATCGTATACTAGTTATTGTCCCCGCGTGGGCAGGGGAAATGATTACCTCACGGTTAAATTCCCTTTATGTCACGAAAACTTACTGAAAGTCAACACCTTTGAAAGCTACACCCGCGTGTGCGCCCGTCTCCGAGCAGAAAGCCATGACAAAGGCCGCCGGAGTTGTTGGACTCTGGACCGTCTCCAGTCGTGTTCTTGGATTTGTCCGCGACATGATCACGGCGCTCTTTCTGGGAGCAGGCCCCGGAGCCGACGCCTTCTTTGTCGCGTTTCGCATACCCAACCTCTTACGGCGGCTCTTCGCTGAAGGAGCCCTCTCGGCGGCGTTCATCCCAATCTACTGTGAGACCATCCAAAAGAAGGGCCATGCGGAGGCCGCTCGTTTGGCGGCGATTACCTTCACTTTCGCAGCTATCGCCCTTGCCGTAATCACACTCCTGGGGATGGCTTTCAGCCCGTTCATCGTGAGCGTCATCGCTCCGGGTTTCGCCGGCGACCCCAGCAAGCTGGCCCTCACTGTGTCGCTCAATCGTATCATGTTCCCCTATATCTTCTTCATCTCGCTGGTTGCCTTGGCGTCCGGCGCGCTCAACTCTCTCGGACACTTCGGCGCGCCGGCGGCCGCTCCCAACATCCTGAACCTGTGCATGATCGGGTCGGTCTTGATCTTTAGCGGAAACTCTGGAACACCGGCCTATTACGCTCTCGCATGGGGAGTGGTCGTTTCAGGGGTCTTGCAGCTTGCCTTGCAGATCCCGTTTTTGCGATCCCACGACGTCACGCTGAGGCCGAGCCTGAATTTCCGTCATCCGGAACTTAGGCGCATCGGCCGCCTGTTTGTCCCTGCCGCCTTCAGCGGAGCGGTCTACCAGATCAACGTGTTGTTGGGAACGGTATTGGCGTCCTTGCTGCCGGTGGGTGGAGTGTCCTGGCTGTACTATGCGGATCGCGTGGTGGAGCTGCCCCTTGGCGTATTCGCCATAGCCCTGGGAACAGCGGTGCTGCCTTCGATGTCGAGACAAGCCGGAGCCGGCGATTTGGCCGGCCTCTCGCGATCCACTGCGTTCGCCCTGCGTTTGATAGCCTTTTTCACCATTCCCGCTTCCATAGCCTTGGTGATCCTGCGTGTGCCTATCATTGCCGTGTTGTTTCAACGGGGACTCTTCACCTTTCGGGACACCCTGGCCACGGCCACCGCCCTCCTGGGTTACACCGTAGGCCTGTGGGCGTTTTCAGGGCTCAAGGTCATAACTCAGGCCTTCTTCTCGCTGAAAGACACCAAAACCCCGCTGTGGGTGGCGATTATTTCCGTTACCGTGAATGTCACTGCCGGCGTATTAATGCTCAAACCTTGGGGCCACGGTGGTTTGGCCTTGGCGACTTCCCTTGCGGCTGCAGTGAATATTGTCCTGCTGTTTCGGCTTCTTATGAAGCGCTTACCGATTTTCCCGGCAAGGGAGCTTACCGTTTCGCTCGGGAAAATTAGCGCCGCAGCGGCCGTCATGGGCCTTTTCCTCCTTTACGTGAGCCCCTTTGGTGACTGGTCCCTCGGGCTCACCATGCGCAACGCCCTTGTTTTGGGCGCCTGTATTGCGGGCGGAGCGCTCGTCTTCTTCGGTTGCGCAGTCCTTTTCCGCTGCCGGGAAGTGCAATCCATGATCGGTATTCTGAAAGGGCGTCTCTGATCTCCACGTCTCCCTTTCCGCCGACATGCTTACCTCGCGAGAAACTGCGCGCTCCCAAGCGTAATACCCACAGAGCGCCCACCGTATAGAGTGGCTTTCTCTGCGCCATGTTTCGTGGTATGCCTTATTGAGGAACGGCGTTCATGCCGCGTGCACACAGCGTCCCTGAGAGAGCGTATGATCCTTGTGGAACACAGAATCAATTCCGTAGCCGGCCTTGACGCCCTAGACCCTTCCCGAGGCGTTGAGATCGACGTGCGGGACTACGACGGCGAGTTGCGGCTCACCCACGACCCCTTTTCCACGGGTGAACGTCTTCTAGATTTCCTGGCTCACTATAAACATGGGCTCCTCATAGTGAACGTCAAATGCGACGGCCTGGAACGGCTGATTCTCCCCATGCTCAGGGAACACGGTGTAATGGATTACTTCTTCCTGGACTGCGCGAACCCAACGCTGATTTCACTCGTGCGTTCCGGCGTACAGTCCGTTGCCGTGCGCTTTTCCGAGTACGAGCCCCTGGAGTTCGCCATGTCCTTTGCGGGAAGGGCGGAGTGGGTGTGGGTGGATTGCTTCACTCGCATGCCCCTGGACGAGCGTTCGTACACGGCGCTCAAGGAGCGGTTCAAGATGTGCCTTGTATCTCCGGAACTCCAGGGATTTTCACGGGAAACTATCTGTGAATACCGGCGCCTTCTTGCGACAATGCCCCTCGATGCCGTATGTTCCGACTTCTGTGAGGATTGGCTATGACCATGCGCATGCCTACAGCGGCGCTCATCGACATCGACAATACCGTGTATGCGTACGATCCCGCACATGCGGCCGGGCTTAGGAGCGCTCATATAGCTGCGGCCGAGATCTATGACCCTTGGGGAGCGTACGACCTCTTTCTGCAGGACTACGCCGCTGCAAAGAAGACGCTCACCGAGCGGCTGGGCGATCAAGCGGCCGTACATTCGAGGCTCTTAGCATTTAAACTCATGATCGAGCGAGTCTGGGGAAGGACAACTCCTGAGGCGGTCACCAACATCACGGATGCCTACTGGGGGGGCTATCTTGACGCCATGGTTCTCGATCATGACTTCATGGAAACGGCCACGTGCATGAAACGGCTCGGTATGCGGCTCGCCTGGGTCTCCAACTTCACCACGGCGCGCCAGATCACAAAACTACGGCGTCTCGGTATCGAAGATGTGGCGGAGTTTCTCTTCACATCGGAAGAAGTGGGCGCCGACAAGCCGAACCCCGCCCTTGGGCGTATGGCGCTTCAGACGCTGGATTTGCCGCCCGAGCTGGTTTGGTTTATCGGCGATGATCTGGTAAACGATGTAGGATTGGCGCGAGCCCTTGGCATGCAGGTTATACGACTCGCCCGTGACGCTGTGCGATACCTCGACGACGCCGATCTCGTGGTGAGTAGCTGGGGAGAAATCCGGGATCTTGTGCTCAAGCTGCACAGCAGGCAAAGCTGATACTGCGCCGGCGGGCGCTCCCGCGCAATAGGACACACCTTGAATACTGAAAAATCCACAACAACACCCGCCGATTCCTACGTGCCTTCGGACGGACCGGAGCGCTTCGAGCCCGAGCTTATTCACTTGGCCGCTGTTTCCCAGTGGGCGGGATCGGATCCGCTCGTGTCGCAAGCGGGTGGGGGCAACGCATCCTGTAAAACCGCGGCTCTGGACTACATGCTCATCAAGGCGTCCGGGTATCGTTTGGCGCAGGTAACGCAGCGCGCGGGGTGGATTGCCGTTCGGCTGCGGACGCTGCTTGCGCTCCTGCGGGATCGTTCGTTGGCCGCCATGAGCGCGCCTACCGCACGAGAGCGCTTCTTGGCCGAAGTGAACGCGACGCTCGCCGCACGAGGGGAGCGCCCTTCGCTGGAGGCGTGTTTCCATGCAACGCTGGGAAGGGTCGTGCTCCATACCCATCCGGTGTACGTGAATGCCTTTGCCTGCATGAAGGACGGAGACGTCGCCCTGGAAGAGGCCCTTGGCCGTTCCGTGCCCTGGATACCCTACGCTCCGCCGGGTTACTCTTTGGGGAAGGCCATGGATGAGCTTCGACAGCAGCTCGATCTCGAACGCCCCCTCTCCGCAATACTCAAGAACCACGGGCTGGTGGTGAGCGCCCCGGATCACACCGCCGCCATTCAGGAAACTCAGGCGATGATCGCCGCAGGTGAGCGCTTCTTTGAGTCCTTGCCGAACGACTTCTTGGAAAGGGACGTTACTTCGTCTGCGACGGCAAACCTGCTTAGCGAGGCGCAATCCGTCATCTCAACATACGATGTTTTTATCAGGCCGGCCCTGAACCGCGGTTTAAGCCGCACTGCCGAGGCATGCGCGGAAAATACTTCATGGACCCCATTGGCGCCGGACGACGTGGTCTACAACGGACCTTGTGTTCACATCTACCGTGACCGGGAGGCTTTCCTGGAAGGGCTCGCATCGCGAGACTTCCCCCTGCGCAAGGCCGTAGTTCTCGTTCGAGGAGTAGGCCCGCTGTTCTTCGGCCCATCGGAGAAGGCCATAGACGCCATGGAAGAGACCCTAACCGCTCATGTAGCGATTCGGACGCTCATAATGCGCCGCGGGTCGGCTCAGGAGTTGCCGCCGGAAGAAGCCGCGGTCATCGATTCTATGGAAGGGGAGGCCCATCGCCAAAGAATCGCACAGGAGATATAACAGAAGAAGGGGTCGGCTGATTCCGTTTCGCTCTAAGGTGAGCAAGTTTGGGAAGAACCTTCTTGTCAAAAGCTTCTCCCCAAGGCATGGTTCTTGCCGACAATCGGGTATAAGGCTACTCGATGGCGTTCGTCAAGGTGGGCGCTATGGGATTGAAACCCTTTTCTTGGGCGATGATGTCCAGGTAAACCATGCCCATAGCGGCTACGTGGGGAGGCGGTTGCGAGGCGACGTTGCGAATGTCCTGGCTGAGCACGTACCGTCGGCACTTGTGGCAGAGTTCCGCACGTTCATGGGTGCGGTCCTCGTGAAAGATTACTTCCAGGCTGTCCATGTCCTCGGTTTCGCACGCGGGGCACATCAGGCGATTAAAGCGCCACTTGTAGCCGCAGAAGGAGCAATGGAGCTTTCTCTGACCTTCCACTCCCTCGATGACGCTTAGGTCCGGCCACGAGCCGCACACGGGACAGTAGCCCTTGGTCCAGGCGCCTTCCGGCAATTCCCCGAGCAGCGACGCAGTTTTCTCCGCCCACGCCTTGACCAAACGGCCGCAGACGAAGCGCAGGAATTCCGGTTGCACGTCGAAGGGTTCCGCCAGAGCGTTCAGCTCGTCCGTTGCCCTTCCCAGAGCTGTGTTCATACACACATCCGGCGTAATGCGACCATCCTCGATAGCGGCTAGAATAGGCTCCAATTCTGCGGTGAGGTTCGGCAGACCGTGGCTCATGGCAGGGATGAGGCGCCGAGCCATCTCCTTAAATGTTTCAGTGTCCGGGACCGGGAAGTCCTGAGCCGCCCGAGGAACGCCGTCGGTTATGGGCTGATCCTGAATGCGGTCTATGGCCGCTTGGTCCGGCCGGCTTTCCTCACGAACGTCGGCTTCGACTGCCAATAGTTCTTCAAAAGCGGTATAAATAGCCTCCAACTGAGGCGAGTCACTTCTTAGCTGCTCAATTGCGGATCTGACACGGTTTGAAGCGGTTCGCTCTGCGTTCATTCTATCTCCGGTAGGGAAAGGATACGTCCCCGGTGAAGAGGCCTCGTCATGGACGGAGAACCACCTGACACGCTCGGGCTCGGGCGGCTCACCTGAGGGACGTCTACAGAGTAACATACTTCCATCAACAGGGCGACCAGCCTTGCCACAGGCGGCGGCGTATCCTACACTAAAGCCGGTTATGTGGGCCGTGTCCGATTTTCCTGCGGTTACAAAGGAGTAATACCAATGCGCAGCCAAAGAAGTAATATCGGGGAGAACCTTCTTGAAAGAAGGCTTCTCCCCGAACCCCTCTCCAAGAACTGTTAAATGGCCGAAACCGGCTTTTCTCAAGGAGAAAAGGCCGATTTCGGCATATTAAACATTCTCAGATAGACGTCGAAAAAACCTACCTTCCCAAAAAGAGTCTTCACCAATGTTATTCGTTGGAAAGCACTTTGGTATAAGATGTTGAAATTCTTTAAGCTGAGGCGCAGGCGCTATTTAAGCTCACTTCGCTTCCAGACGAGACTATCATATGAATTCGGCCGGATACAAACTCATCATGAAAGTGATTTGGCGTAACCGCAGCCGCTGAATAGATATAGAACAACAATGAGCCGCTGTGGGGCGGCGCATTTTAACGTAACAGGTATTTCGTGAGGTTCATCATGGATAATCTCGAGGTTCCGGGGCATCCCGCCGCCGCCGAACTACCCTATCCGGCGCATTTCCGAACAACGGAGATCACGAAGGACGGCGCTCAAATCTTGGTGCGTCCCATAGAGCCGGAAGACGGACCCCTTTTGCTGGAATCGTTCCATCGTTTGTCCAAGGCCACAATCTTCTTCCGATTCTTTGCGGATTTGAGGGAACTCCCACCAGAATGGATCCACGATTTCGTAATCATCGACTACACTCGAGATGTGGCTATGGCTGCGGTGAAAGGACCGGATTTTTCCAAGAATATCGTGGGAGTTTGTCGGATAATGTGCCGGGACAATCCCTCCAGGGGAGAACTTGCCGTGACCGTGGATGATCTATGGCAAGGTAAAGGCCTCGGATCCGTACTTATGCGACGAGCTTGCGACATTGCCAAAGAAATCGGCATGAAGACCGTCTGGGGAGTTGTCTCGACCGACAACAAAAAATTTTTAGCTCTCGCCAGGAAAATCGGATTCTCGACGAAGCTGTCCCCTATACCGGGTATTGTTGAAATGGAAATGTGTCTCGCCGCGTATACTAGCGGCGGTTCTCGAAAGCTCTGACGGAATACCGCCTTATCCGTCGTCCAGACGAAAGTTGCAACTCACCTTTTCCTGAATTCGATTTTTGCGGCGTAATACTCCTTTTTGAGTATCATTTCCTTTTTCTTCCCAAGCGCTTGCCTCTTGAGTTACGGTTTGAATATCCGGGATTCCCCTATCCAGGCACTGCCTTTGTAAAAACAACCAGTTCTATTATAGCTACATTGAGCCAACTGCCATGCCTCGGGGTATAATGGACTTGCAGCCGGGAGGCGAGTCCGTGGGCCTCCTCCGGAAGAAAAGCCTTATAAAGAGAACCGACAGCATCAGTGTTGAGATTGTCACAGACCAGCCGAATGCGTTTGGCCTGAAGATAGTAACCGTCAATAAGCTTTTTAATCTCGTAAGCCCACTTCACAGCAGCCCTGCGTATTTTATATTTACATCACGAAGCCCTCCTAACGGTTCGGCATCATATCGTATTTCTTTTTATTATCCTTAAATGCCGTCCAAGAATTTTTAAAATTTCCTTGGACAATACTCTATGCATTTAATATGTTAAAGCAAATCTGATGTAACACTAGGTAGACGGCATCAAGCCGATAGGAGGCATGACATGGGACTAAATCAGTTGCATATTCAACCGCTCGTGGCATTAATCGCCGGAATTCTCGTATTAATGGCTCCGGGCCTTCTGAGATGGGTGATCGGCGTTTATCTCATCATCATAGGAGTGCTTGGTCTTGTGGGGAGATAATCGGAGCGGAGGAGAACCTCGATGTGAGAGGGTCTCCTCCGCTTGGCGCTGCTATTCCGGGCTGGTGTAAAGCTTCTCGATTTGAACGGCGGACACCTTGTAGTCCGGGGTCTTCGATACGGGATCCAATGATGTTCCAAGCAGTTCATTGGGATTGGCCCGAGCAAAATGAAAGTCCATGAAAACGGCGCCTTCGGGGACAATGTCTCCGGGCCGCACCGGCGTAATAGCCTCACCTCTACGAGAGGTCACCTTGGCTAAGTCCCCGTCGTTCAAGCCCAGGCGCCCTGGTGAAGAAACAATGTCCCCGGGTGTTCAGGAGATGGGCACGGCCACTGTATGCCGCCGGTTTCTAGGCGTGTGTGACTCATGCCGGCAAATATGGGCGCCAAACTTGCCATTTCGTCGAAAATTTCCGCGGGGGATTGGTAATCCATAGAGACTCCCAACCGTTTTCCCAAATCGGCTATGATCTCCCAGTCGGCCCTGGTTGCAGGGGGATTTTCCACCGCCTTGCGCACGCGCTGAACTTTTCGCTCGGTGTTGGTGAACGTACCCTCTTTTTCGGCCCAGCAAGCTGTGGGAAAGACCACATGGGCGAATTGAGCCGTCTCGGTGAGGAAGATATCCTGAACCACAAGGAATTCCGCCGATTGCAGCGCATGAACCACGTGATGGGTATTAGGGTCGCTCACTACGGAATTCTCGCCGAGGATATAGAGGCATTTCAGTGAGCCGTCGATGAGTCTATCCATCATGTTGGGAATGGTGTACCCGACGTTGTTGGACAGTTCGGCTTGCCACATGCGCTGCAACTTGTCCCTCACCGTTTCGTCCGTGACGACCTGGTAACCGGGATACACGTTGGGTAGAGCGCCCATGTCGCAAGCGCCCTGAACATTATTCCGGCCTCGCATAGGATTAACCCCGGTGGAGGGCCGGCCGATTTGACCCGTCAACATGGCCAAGTTGGCCAGTGATTTGACGTTATCAACGCCATGGGAATGTTCGGTTATTCCAGGCGTATAACAGATGGAGGATCGTTCGGCGCCGGCGTACATGTGCGCAACTCGACGAATATCCTCGGGAGGAACACCGCAAATCTCCGAAGCTTTTTCCGGGGACCACCCTTGTAGATGCTCCTGGAGCTGAGTGAGGCCTTCGGTTCGCCCGTCCATAAATGCGCTATTGTGAAGATTGTCGGCGAGTATAGCGTGCATGAGCCCGTTGATGAACGCCACATCCGTTCCGAACCTAAGCCGAATGTGCAGATCCGCATGGAGAGCTGTATCTTGCGCGGGTCCACCACGATCAGGTATGCGCCGTTCTGCTTGGCTTGAAACATCCAGCGCGAAATGAGCGGATGAGCTTCGGTGGTGTTGGAACCTACCACCAGGAGACAATCGGTATCCGCGATTTCGGGGATGGAATTCGTCATGGCTCCACTTCCGAAAGCAGCGGCAAGACCTGCCACTGTGGGTGCGTGTCAAAGACGGGCGCAATGATCGACGTTGTTGGTCCCAAAACCGGCTCTGCAAAACTTTTGAAGCAGGTAGTTATCTTCGTTTGTGCATCGGGCGGACGAAAAGAAGCCGACACTGTCTCCGCCGTGTTGTTCTTTTATGTCCTTGAGTTTAGACGCGGTGTACTCGAACGCCTCATCCCATGAGGTCTCTTCCAATGTCCCGTTCCTCCGGATCAACGGGGTGGTCAATCGTTCGGGGCTATGAACGAATTGGTGAGGGTTCCATCC
>JBBRBO010000087.1:0-17055 GCA_038205805.1 Desulfomonilales bacterium | reverse complement strand
CAAAGGGTTTCCAGACCGCCGTAGAGAGAGGAAGGCTGTCAAGCTTGGTCTTGCACGCAGTGGTGTCCGTCTTCTTTTGCGTACAGGTACCGTCCGTACATGCGCAGTTGGCGCAGTGATTATTACTGGTCCACCAAGATGACGGCAGGGGGGGCACGTTGCACGTTCGACTATCACCGGGTGTAATGGCTGCGCCGGTATAGCAGGAGTCCATAAACGTATTGATTGCATCATCGAAGTTGAAGCGCGCAACAGTGTCCCGCAACACGGAATATTCCCAGAGGACGACGGGCTTGTAGGGATCGGTGACGTCTATTGCGAAGTACATGTCCCCACCTCCGCGCTCACCGCCTATAAGTACCGTACGCCACGGCCAAGCCTTAAGGCTCGCAGTATCTATATTCTCAGTGGCGGGTGTTGTGCCGTCGACCTTAGCCAGTGAATCAAAAAATACTTCGTAGCTTCGGGGCGCCAGATCCACCATGAAACGGTGCTTGCATGAGGTGGATAGCGTAGTTCCGTAGGAAGCGTCAGCTAGTGTCTTTACTTGGTCCAGCAAATTGGAAGGAATATAGGCCCAAATCTCCTTACCGATGTCACTGGATTCAGCGGGTGTCGTAAGATACTTCTCGGCTGTGTAATCCCATTTCGCTATGAGGAAGGCGTGGACCATTCCGTCATTGCCTCCAACATAGGCCACTTTATCCCTGTACTTAATATCCGGATACGTCCTTGGCCACGAGGAGCCGTTTCCGGGACCGGAGATTTGTCTCCATTCCAGGTAGTAGCGCTTGAAGCCGGCCGCATCAGCCGCGGTGTTATGCGCCACCACGTTGAGTTCTTTGTTGGTGATGATTGCCTTTGTGTTCACAGGGACGGCGCCGAGAGGCGGCGCCCCCACGACAACAGGCGTGGAATACACTATATCGCCCAATATCCAACTCTTAGTGCTTGGATCCAAACGTGGGCGCAAGGATGCGTCATCCGTGCCGAGGACCCAGTTGACCAGCTTATCACGCTCCCCGGTGGTGGATACGCCCATGAGCGCAGGCGTCAAATTTGCGGTGTTGAAAGTTTTCTGAATCTTATTCAGATACGTGAAAACCGCGCGTTGGTTCGGGTTCAGCCACGGCGGTTTCGTCGCGGCATCCCAACAATTAGCCACCGCCGCTCCATGTGCAGCTGTGGTTGTTTTACACATAATTTCAGTGGGGTATAACTCAAAGCTGTAATTGCCGTCCGTGTTGGGCCAGAATGCCTCAAGGTGACCCCACCACAGCAATCTTCCCTTATTGACCAGGTCGTTATCCGGTGGATTCGCCTCGAACATGGCGCGAATGATTTCGTCGCCTTCACCGGTTTTCTGAGAGATGGTGGCAACTGCCGATGATGATGCGGTCTGCTGAGTGATACGGCCTATGATGCGCTCGATAGCGAGCTGTAGTTCATCGCTGTATCGGACATCAAAATAGTTGTCCGGAATGCCCTTACCTAAATTGTCACCCGTAGTGTAGAGATCCCATATAGAGTCCCATTCCTTACAACATGCGTCGGGCGTGGTCTTCTGGCAATTGGAGGTAAACGCCGAATCAAAGTTTGCATCGGTGCTGTCGCCCGTCAGTGAGTTTCGAGGAAACGGCCAGGAAGCGATACATGAAGCTTGGGGTAAATCCGTAAATCCGCCAAAGAATGCGACCCACTTCATGGAGTTAGAACCCCAACGGTAGTCATCGGACCCTGGCGTATTGAACGCGAAAATTGAGAACACATCCGCATTTTGCATACCCGGCAAGTCGGAACTCGTGCGAAGATCGTTCATGTGCATAGTGTAAGCGGGTCCAATGGGGTCTTTGGAATAACCGCCACCGTGGCGGCTCGACCAAATGCCATCTGAAAGCAAAAGCACATAGCTCTTACGGCACGGCACCGGAAGATATGAGCCGGCGACCTTCTGTGAAGTGTAATACGGATCAGAGCCTGTTTTTTGTGAAAACAGACTGCTGTTGATCCCACCGGACTGCTTGAAGTAGTTCATCGCCTCGGTCATGGCCTCACCGGTTGGCGTGCCACTGTACGGAAAAGGCTCACGACCAGGCGCTACATCGCCTTGCATATTGCGGGCGAATTCCCCGGCGTTGGCAGCCTGACCGCAGCCTACAAGTAATCGGCCGTAGTTTGAGGATGTATCCCCCTTGTAAAACATAAAACCCCAGCGGGCCTGGTTCCAGGTGTTCTGGATGGCGCCCGCGCGCTCGGAAGAATTAATTTTAATACGCACCCGTGCGTTGGGTATGCCGCCGATCGTTGTTATCTGCGTGTTTCTGTGGTCCTTGCCGGTGTTCGGGGCGACCGGAGTAAGCACTACGTTTGCATTTAGAGTATAATCGCAGTTGCCGTCGGTCCCGCTACAATTGAAGTAGTTATCGGTATTGTTGTCTTCCGTGGTTACTATCACGTAATAGGTGCCGGGTCCTACCGTTTTCGTGATGCTGATTGCGGAACTAGTGTTTGTTCGCGTGTTGGAAGTAAGGAAACCACCGGGTGTGGTGTTGTCCATGAGACCTATAAACTCACCTTTACCACCCCAGCTGCCTTGATAATCGAACTCTACCTGCGTATTCCTGTTGACCTTAAATGACCACAGTTGGTACGGCTTGTTCTTACCCGACCAGACTAAATCCACCCCCCTTTGAAATTTACCGACGTATTGCCCTGTGGAGGTAAGGACAAGGTCGAGGTAGGGGTATTGCTCATCAGACGCGTACGACTGCCAGTTATCTGAGAAGACGTCCGTGTTCGACCAGGTAGACGGCCGCATATAAAACCACGCGCTATCTGATGTGACATTTGTTGGGCCTACTTTAACCGGCACCGTGAGTTTCCCGTTCCGGCGAGCGCCTTCCATACGGAGATAGCAGTCCGGGTCCGCGTCGGTGCAGGGGCCGCCGGACGCATTGTAGGCCTTACCGCCGATCATGGCCTTCATACTCGCATCCATGCGGGAAGTAAGCGCAAAATTCAATATGTTCCCGTATACACCTATGGTGAAGTTCCCCATCTTGTTGTCCGAGCTGTCAGAGGCGGTGTCACCTGCGTCGTAAAAGTATCCGTTCACCTCGTCGTAGAGGTAGTAGCGCTCGCTTTTGAACGGGCCAAAATAGGTAGTTGTATTGACGTAATCCATCGTTTCCGCACAGTTCGTATAGTAGACCTCGGATCTGGAATATCCCCATCCGCAACCCCCAATTTCGTAGTAGGCGGGAGTCTGCATACTTCCGGAAAAGTCCATGACCAGGAGAACGTTGGGTAACTGCGAAGCGGAGATTTGCGGAGGTAACTTGCATGGATTATAGGGCTTCGCAAGTGTCGGGAGTGCACAAAGCAGCGGCAGTATCAACATCGTCAGTGCGACGGAATAGAACAATTTAGTGCGCATTCGAGTTCTCCTTCACAACTTTGGGCACAAGAATTATGATTACCTCATTTTCTCTTTGCGCTACCATGATGCGTTGGCCCGGTTGAACATCCGCTAGGGATCGGTTACCACCACTTTCAACCCCTGACCGTACCGTAACGCGCTTGCCGTTCAGATCGACCCGCAACCCACCATTCTTGTTTTCACGAAACGTCGGAAATCGTATAACATTCTTCTCTAAGGAAGCCACGGGAAGCGGCCCCAGTATCGAATAGCGGGCGCTGTGGCGAACGCCGTATTTCCGAAGAATCTGCGCCACCACGCTGTGGTCGTTGGGAAAGGGATCACGTTCGGGCATCAGATCCCGCGCTTCCTGAGCGCCTCCCAGAGCTGTGGCGCTGGGCATGGGTCCGGAGGGCGTCGGCTGAGCAATGGGCGGCGCCGCGTAAAGTATAGGGGCAAAGTATAAACAAACCACTAGCGCTATAGCGCCGTACAGTACCATGCTGCGCCGGTTCAAACTCGTTATATGTGTCATTAGGAGCCCCCTGACAGCGGACGTGTTTCACTTATTCTCTTGGCGCCAAATCATAGCGCCTGGTGATCCACCTTATTAGTATCAATATACGTGCCACAGCAAGAAACTGCTGAAGTAGCGGTAATTTAGGAAGTCCTACAACTCGGACCGTTCATAGCGAGCCCCTAGCCGGTACCGTTTTTCGGCGCCTCGGAAGCAACCATAGCCTGAATCCTCATCAGCATTGACTGAAGAGGCGTCAACTTAATTGACTCCACTGCCGGGAGCTATAAAAATTCTTTCGAACGGCGATTTTTTCACCCTTTGTCTCACATGTACCGAGACGCCGCTCGTCCAAGAAAGTGGTCTGTGGGCGCCCGCCTCCCGCGCCGACAAGTTATTACGTGATTACTTGTGAAATTCCTGATATATGGCCATACTGTAGCCGTTGGGCGCCTCTGTTGAGACGGCGCCGCCTTTTAATGGAAGTTCAAGTCTTTGGCAAAGCTTTGCCGCAGTTTTGAAAATACCTGAAGGCATTCCTTGGGAGAACGCTTGTTATGACGAAGCCGACGCCCACAATTCGAGCAAGAGATGTAGCCGGAGACATAGCATCCGGGATGGACGCGTCCTCTCTTCGCTCAAAGTACCGACTTACTCCCGCGGGCCTGGAAAAAGCGCTCCATAAGCTTTTGGAACTGAATGCCGTGAGCGCGTCGGATGTCGAGCGACTGAGGCCGCGAGAGGCCGTCCTTGAGAATGAAGCTTCACAAGAGCGTCACGGGTCGGCCGCTGTAGATGAGAAGCTCCCCCACGAGGAACATGATCTCTCGACGGTGGAAACGCCGAACACTAAAGGACCGCCGGCAGACCCAATTGCCGACCACACGGCCGACGAAAGCCCACCACCGGAGGCCTCCCCAGCGGCGCCCAAGAGGAACCTCCGAGACGATGCGTCCCAGCGCTATAGTCTCTCTGAAGGGTCTGCGTACGAGGCAGCAGGAGAGCAGACTCACTGGGGAATCAAGCTCTACGGCAAGTTGACCGCCGATCGTGAGACATTTTGCACAAACCTGGCCGCAATATTGGCTATCAACCGAACCGAAGCCGAGGTTTTGCTGGACAACGCGCCGGCGCTCATAAAATCAGGGCTCTCTCAAGAGAAAGCCGAGCGCTTACGCGGAGTTCTTACGTCAATCGGCGCGCTGAGCCTGACCGTAGAAACGGAAGCCTCCGTCGAACCGACGGATTCCTTAACACCGTTACCGGCCCCCGAATTTGCTCTTCTCATGAAACGCGAACACCTGAAACCAGTAGCAGGCTTGCTGCCTGAAAATTTGCGTGCGAGCTTTATAGCGCTCTTAGCCGTAATAATGGCGCTTGCCATCGGCGCGGGCATTCTCATACGGAAGACCTCTTATGTCCGTTCCGGGCAAGGCTCGGCCGGAGCAATGTCACAATCCGTTCCGGAAGATCCTACGGCGCAAAAAGAGGTGATTCAGCAGGAGGAAATGCAACAATACACGGACCTCGAAGCAGCGCGGCTTGAAGGAAAAGCGGCAAGACTCCAGGAGCGATTGCAACAACACATGGAGACGTACCGCACCTTGAAATCGGCGCGCTCCATCAACTTCGGCGAGCTTCAACGAGTCGACTTTGAAGTGAGTAAGGCGCAGCGGGACTACCAAACGGCGATTCGTGAACTACGGAACGCGAAGCGACGGCAAAGTATCCTGAATCGAGGAAAGACTCCCCCACCTCAGTAGCCTTTTTACCCTTTGTGAACGCGACGGTGAGAAATACGTCGGTTCAGATACAGCAGGAGCACGGGAGTAGACTTTTGTCGACAGTATGCGTCGCGATTGTCATGTCCGGCCGCCCAAGTGTGTGTGGAATGCAGAGACGCCTCTGTCAAGAAAGTAGACGGCGCGGGTCTCTTCTTCCATTCTGTGGTTCTTATCGGCTCCTGAAGTAGGGAGCCCGACAGGCTATCCGTAAACAGTATTAGCGGGCACAAATATTGCTGGCGCCTTAGGTCCGGCATACTAAACAAACGGGGTAGCCACTGTTAAAATGCACTTGCAGGTAACAATCAAAACGGTTTCACCTTGATAGAGCTGATGGTGGTTGTGGCGAACATCGGCGCCATCTTGGCAATAGCAGTCCCCTACTATGTGTCTTACAAGCGCGCCACCTGTGATCGCTCCGCCAACGACGATCTCACGAAGGTGAGGGTATGTATAGAGCGGATTGCCAACGAACTCGTCGACCTCGATTGTTCCAGCCTTGAAGCGGATGTCTCGTTGGTAAATCTCTCTTGGTTGGTAGGACCTTTCTATGGCTGGAGTGGAACCACCACAAAATGTCCGGTACGCTTGAGGCTGAACAACTCCAACACCGAAATTCAGACGTGTGCGTGGGCGGGAAGTCGTCCCAGTAAGGACATTACCTAACGCTATATTTACCGCCGGAGCTTTCCCGCAGGCGCGGACTTGCCGGCAACCGCGGGAGCTTGTGACGGCGTAGAGTACGGCGGGCGGACGGCGACATGTTACACGACAAGCATGGTAAACACCGGGACGTGCGCTCTGGGTCAACCTACGGGGTGGATTGCGGTAATCTTTCCAACTTTTAACGCTTTTAACCTTCTCATTAGCCAAATGGCCCCGAATCGTGTATTGGTCTCATTCGTTTCATTCCGGCGGTAATTTCACAATACTAAACCAAAAGCCCTCAATGGATCGAACTACTTGTGCAAACCGCTCCAGTTCAACAGGTTTGGTGACAAAACAGTTGGCATGGAGTTCGTACGACCGCAGTATGTCCGAATCCGATTCCGATGTGGTGAGCACCACCACAGGGATGAATTTGAGCTCCGCATTGTTCTTTATCTCCAATAGGACTTCGCGACCGTCTTTACGAGGAAGATTAAGATCCAGCAGAATCAGGTCGGGTCTTGGGGCTTTCTCATACTTGCCGCGTCGATAGAGAAAATCCAGCGCTTGAACGCCGTCTTCCACGATATGTAAGCGGTTGCAAATCTTACCGTCGATGAGAGCTTCCCTGGTAACCATCGCATCCACCGGATTATCTTCTACCAACAGCACTTCAATGGGTCGTGTATCCGGCCTCATTTTCGTCCTCCGCAATATCAGGTAATGTAAAATAGACGGTGGACCCTTCACCTGGTTGTGACTCAACCCACACCTTGCCGCCGTGGCGCTCCACGATACGTTTCACCATCGGCGACCCTACGCCCGCTCCCGGATAGGCAGTCCTATTATTGAGCTGCTCAAACAAAACAAAAATGCGCTCAACATACTGAGGCTCAATTCCCATGCCGTTATCACGCTCCCAAAAGCACCGGAAATTGCGCCGTCGCTGTGCACCAATGATAAAATCAGGTGGCCGCGCTCTACTAAACTTAAGCGCCTTATCGAGTAATTGCAAAATATGAGCCGGAGCTGAAGAGCATCACCCATTACAATGGGAAGCGGCCCGTATGTAACTGACGCGTTAAGCGACTCGATGCGTTCCGAAAACCAGCGGATTACGCTCTGGATTATTTGTCCCACATCCGCAAGCCGCAGAGGTTGGCTTTTCGTATTCACACGAGAATAGGTAAGCAGATCATCCCTGAGCGTTCTCATATGCTCTATGGAACGTTTCGCAAAGGAAATGAGTTCGTCCGCGTCTGCTCCTAAGCGGCCTCCATACCGTGCGGCGATAAGCTGTAGTGTGATCGCCACATTTCGGAGAGGTTCGCTCGTATTGTGACTTGCCGCAAAGGCGCATTTTTCGAGTTCTTCGTTGGACTGAGCGATCTCCTTCGCCTTTTTCTCCAAGGCCTCTTCCGCTCGTTTGAGCTTCGTTATGTCCACGGATACGCCTAGAGACCGAAAACCTGCCGCCGCCAATTCCGCAAATCCCGAATGAACCTTAATTTAGCTGTCGTGGTGAACCATTACCACGAATTTTGGCTATGGGTCAAAAGACTCTACAATCAATATCCCTTGATACAGATCTATTATCGAGTCCCCTGCAGTGGCCGCGTATCTGTTCATGGCACTTCTACGTGGTAAGAACCCTTCAAGACACGTGCGCAACTATAAGTCCCATCAGCGCATAAACTGACGCGCCGATGCCACGAGCCAGTGGGAAAGGTATCCCACGAATTTGCTTCCATTGAAGACGTGTTCCATTTCATGAAGCATCGTTTTCCTCATACGACTTGGAATACATAAAGGTTATGAGTGGCCGGAGACTCAACTGGATTCTATTCAAAATTCTCATGCGCGTTTCGATGAGTAGCGTTCCTAGACATTATCCTGGCCGACGCGTTGTCCTGGAACTCTCATGTGTCTATTCCCGGCGTTTGTGCCTGCACGAGCAGACCGATTATTGAACTGGACCAGCGACTTTGTCGGCCGCAAGACGCTACGCATTATTGTCTTGCGTCCAAGACTCTCCATACCTTAAAGTAGAGCTATAAACTTTCGAAAGCTTATCCAGCAAGAGAACTCTTATCACTGAAAAATAGCGACCAGATAGAGCAAGCTGCGCTTAAGCGCTCAGTCGTTAAACGAAAACACGGCCATCTAAACTACATTTTTGCTCACATGGCCCCTGTGTGATTCCCGGAGCACGTCTATGTTTCTTTCCGGTATGGTTCACTACGATGGCTCGGAGCGACTATGCTGAATTCTCTGGACAATTTATTACAGAGTGTGGCGTCGGGCAACCTCGATCAAACAGATCGCCTTGTACGCAGTGGGTCAAGCGTCAATAACTGCACCGATTATGGTGTTACTCCCCTCATCGAAGCGGCCAAGCACGGTCACAATCACATAATAAAATATCTTCTTGCCAAAGGCGCGGATGTAAACGCCGCAGACAAGAAAGAGCGAACTTCCCTTATTCATTCCATTCCTCTCGGTTCTCCCGAAACCACCGGTCTGCTCATCGATGCGGGCGCGGATGTGAATGCAGTCAATTACGAAGGCATATCACCGCTCATTTTATCGGCAAGGCTGGGGTTGACGGATGTTGCACGCTTGCTGATCTCCGGCGGCGCCGATATTGAGCAAACGGACAACTCCGGTCGTAGCGCACTAGTGATTGCCGCGCGTGCGGGAAGAGCCGACGTCGTTACTCTATTGCTTGATGCAGGCGCAAATATCGAATCGCGCTGCAACGAAGGCTACACACCCTTGATTTGGACCTGTCGCGAAGATCACAAGTATACGCTCAAGAAATTGTTGCAAAGAGGGGCGTACGTTAACGCGAAAAGCGATGCAGGTTGGACGGGCATGCTGTGGGCAGGCTCCATGAACTACCCGGAAGTGGTGGGAATTCTCCTCGCCAACGGCGCCGACCTAGAAGCAAGAGACCCGTACGGCGCAACGGCCCTCATGAAGGCATGCAGACGGGAACACGGCGAAGTGGTGAAGCTGCTTCTCGCACATGGGGCGGACGTCAACGCCCGTGACGAATTCGAGTGGACCCCACTTATGCGCGCATGTCGGAAGGGTTCCAGCGATGTCGTGACCGAACTCCTGAAGCACGGCGGCGATACGGACGCCCGAGATCAATACGGGGCAACCGCTCTCATCATTGCGGTGTCGGAAAACAACACTAAGATCGTCGAACTATTGCTGAACGCCGGAGCAGATGCGGCCGCAAAGGACAACAATGGATGGACGGCCGCTATGTGGGCCAACTCTATGGGCTTATCCGATGTGCTCGGGATCATCCGAAGCCACAGAAATATCAGCAAGATCAATTGAGGCGGATCACTTAAAGAGAGGAAGCGCAATGGATGACAAACTCTTAGCTGCTGCGACCTCGGGAGCTTCGCAGGAAGTCATCGCCCTTTTGGATCATGGGGCGAATGCCGGCGCCACGGACGTATTCGGGTGGACCGCACTCATGTGGGCGGCGTCTGTTGGAGCCGTAGATGCTGTCAAGTCCTTACTCGCCCACGGAGCTGCGCCCGACTCCAGAGATCAGTACGCTGCCACGGCACTAATGAAGGCGTGCAGACGCGGTTTTGCAGAAACAGCGGAAGCCTTGTTGCAAGCCGGAGCCGATGTGGATGCAGAGGATGAGTTCGGATGGACTGCCCTCATGCGTGCGGCACGTAAGGGGTTTCTCCCTGTAATAATGGCTCTCCTTAAATATAGGCCTAAACTTGACAAAACCGATCAATACGGCGCCACAGCCCTGATTATGGCCGCCTCCGAAGGTCATACGGAATGTATCCGAGAGTTGCTTGCAGCCGGATCTGATCCTACGGCGCGAGATAGGAACAGTTGGACGGCCATGATGTGGGCTCAGTCCATGCGTCACACGGAAGTCATCGAAGCGCTTCGGACACATACATCCAGCTAAAGCGCAATCCGCTCGTGCCTATCCGAAGCAAGCTTCACACTGAGGAGAATTTCTCATGCACGAAAAGCTTCTGAGCGCAGCCGGCACAGGTAAGATGAGCAAGGTTTTGTCGCTCCTGAAGAAAGGAGCGGACCCCAACATAGCGGATGAATACGGCTACACTCCGTTAGTTCTCGCGGCCTCCGAAGGACGAGTAGAGATGGCAGAGGCCTTACTCGAACACGGCGCAGACGTGAATGCGACCAGTGAAACCCAATGGACCCCTTTACTATGGGCCGCGTCTATGGGAGCTGCAGACGTGTGTGAAGTGTTGGTTGCGTTCAAAGCGGACCTGGAAGCGAGAGATAAATACGGCGCAACCGCCCTCATGAAGGCTTGTAGGCGAGGCCATCTGGCTGTTGTGAAACTTCTCCTAGGGGCCGGCGCAGATGTAAATTTGCAGGACGACTACGGTTGGACTCCACTTATGCGAGCATGCAGACGTGGATTTACCGATGTAGCGAGAATACTTTTGGAAAAAGGCGCCGACACCGAAGTTCACGATCAATACGGAGCAACTGCGCTGATTATCGCCTCATCCGAGTATCACCTCGACATTATTCGGCTATTACTCCGACACAAAGCAAACGTGAACGCAGTAGACCGCAACGGCTGGACGGCTCTGATGTGGGCCTCGTCCATGGGACGGCCGCTTGCGCTACAGTTGTTGAAAGATTACGCCGCAAAATAAAGCGTTCTTCGGGCCTTGGGATCAAAAGGTTTTTGTTGACCCTTTCTTTCTTGTTAAGCTCCTGTTTCTCTTACTGCCGCATCCCTAACAGCCGTTATTTCTTGTGCGGCTTGACGCGGGTCATTCGCTCCGAATATAGCTGATCCGACGATTGCCGCGGATTGCGGTCCCAATAAGGCGGCCCACTCGGAAAATTGTTGCTCCAAAGATCTCCCTAATCTGTCCTGGCGCCCGAATCCGGGGCACCATACGCGTTTTTGGGTAAACGTGCGGTAGCGTTGCAGGGCTACGGGTCGAGTGGCCGGTCCTATAAATCCCGTAACCCCCAGGCGCTCACCTAACATGAGTATTGCATCGGATGACCCGATAGAGGAGGTGTCCACATTCAGTGGCGAGAATCCCATGGCGGATAGTTCCATATTGACGACCGTAGCGTCCAGGACTCCGCCGAAGAAGAGCCCACCTCCCGGATGGCTCATTAGCGGAAGGGTTAATACCCCTATGCCTACCGAACCTGCTACCGCCACGCTCTCCGCAAGAGACAGAGGCCCCGGAAATCCGTGAACCGTTACGTGGGTAACTCCCGTATTCGCAAGGCTCTCGATGATCTTCGCATTAGTGCCCTGCCATGACTCTCCTGATTTGAAACCGATATCCGCAATTTTGAGGTCCAATAACAACGGCTTTCCCTCGATTTCAGCAGCTATACGCTTCAGAATGGTCAACCCGACCATGAGAACAGTCGCGGCGCCGATCTTAACGCCGTCCATATAAGGCCCGACGCTTTGCACAAGCTGTAGTGTTTGCTCCGGGGTAGGCATATCTGCAGCCACTATTACGGCATAATCTTTCATAAGTGCGATTAACCTGCTGTGTCGTTTTCCAATCCGAGCTTCACTAGGCGGTAGCGCAAGGACCGAAAGGTTATTCCCAAAAGACCGGCGGCCCTTGATCGATTACCTTCGGTCATCTCTAAAGCGCGCTGGATAAGCTTCCTTTCCACGTTGTCCATCATACCGTTCAGATCAATACCGTTCGGCGGGATTTCGACATCACCGACACTCCGACCGGAACAACTCTCCGTAAGCTTTGTAGGCAGATTCTCCGCATTGAGTTGCTCCGACTGCTCCAATGTTACGCATCGCTCTATGATGTTTTCCAGCTCTCGGATGTTGCCGGGATAGGTGTAGCTGCAAAGCACCTTAAGGGCTAAAGAGGATACTTTCTTGATGGGCTTTCCTTGATCTTTGCTGAATCTCTGGATGAAATGATTTGCTAGGAGCGGTATATCTTCTTCCCGTTCGCGCAGAGGAGGCAGATTGATTCGTATAACGTTCAGTCTGTAATAAAGATCCTCTCTAAAGGCGCCCTTTGCGAGTTCTACCTCAAGCTGTTTGTTTGTGGCGGCAATTATCCGCACGTCTACCTTACGATCCTCGTTGTCTCCTACCCGCCTGTATTCTTTTTCTTGCAAAAACCGTAGGAGCTTCGCTTGCAGCGAGAGCGGCATTTCTCCAATCTCATCCAGGAACAGCGTGCCGAAGTGGGCAATCTCAACCAATCCGGGTTTCATGTTGACCGCGCCGGTAAAAGAGCCCTTCGCATGCCCAAAAAGTTCGGATTCCAAGAGATTTTCGGGGATAGCGGAGCAATTGATAGTTACAAAGGGACGCTCATTGCGCAGAGAATTAGAATGAATAGCGCGTGCGATGAGTTCCTTGCCTGTGCCCGATTCTCCTACGATCATCGCTGAGGCGGTTGTAGGCGCAATTTTCGCCACCAGCTCAAAGATTTCAGCCATCTGCGGCGAAATACCCAGCATGCCCTCAAACCGAAACCGATCTCCGGAATAGCGTTTGAGCTCAAGGTTCTCCCTACGTAACCGTCGAGTTTCCAACGCGTTTCGTATGATGATACGTAAGTCATCCACCCGAAATGGCTTAGAGAGATAGTCATAGGCTCCTTCGCGAACGGCGCGGAGGGCGTCTTCCGCCGATGAATAGGCCGTGATGGCGATAATGGGGAGGCCCGCGTCTATGGCGTGGATTTCTCGTATGAGATCCAGTCCACTCATTCCAGGCATCTTCACGTCCGTAAGCACAAGCTCCGGGTGGTCGAGCTTGTACCGTTTCAGTCCCTCTTCTCCGTTTGCGGCAAGACTGACCGTGTAGCCTTCCTGGGTAAGCATAATCTCCAGGAATTCTCTCATACTAGTTTCGTCGTCTACCACCAGAAGGTGGCTCGGCATAGTAAATATCCTCTGCGTTGTTTGGCGTTCATCGGGTCATCGACGGGTCGCGTATAGATCAAAACCGGAACGGGTAGCGAACTCCGACGTAGACGGCAGTGCACCTCTACGCCCTTCGTATGATTATGACGTGGTTGTATGCCCCCGTCCAGCAAGAGGCCGAGGAAGGCGCAAGCAAAAAACCGTTCCTGCGGTGGATGAGTTTTCAAGCTCGAGGGAACCGCCGTGGGATTGCGCAATACTCAGCACAAGGGATAACCCCAGCCCGGTGCCTCGCTCTTTCGTAGTAGTGAAAGGCTCGAAAATTCGATCCTGAATCTCTGGAGGCACACCGTGACCGGAGTCTTGGATCCGGAGCGCAGCCATATCTTCTTCCTTGTCCAACAGCACCCGAATCGCCCCGTTTTCATCGCCGGCTTCCAGAGCGTTGAGGAGCAAATTCCAGAGCGCCTGCTTCAAACGGGCTGGATCGCCTTCAATCTCGACTCCCTTAGCAAGCAGTGTTTCTACGCTCGCCCCTTGCATTACCCGTGGTTCCTTGGCAAAGAGAATGACCGTCTCCTCGACCAACTCGTCGAGCATGATCCGAACCACGTGACGATGGTGGGCGCCCACAGTGAGCAAAAAGTCCCCTAGGAGGCCATTGAGCCGATCCGATTCGCGGAGAATTATACCCAGCAGACGGGCGTCCACCAGTGATTGTCCTGCGCTTTGCGTCAGCAGTTCCGTTGCGCCCCGTAGGGAAGCCAATGGGTTGCGGATTTCGTGAGCCATGCCTGCGGCTATTCTCACCAAAGATGCTTGGTTTTCGCTTAGCTTCACCCGTTCTTCCATTTTGCGTAAATCCGTCACGTCTTGAAAGACCACTAATCTACCTTTGGGCAATTCGTCCTTCCCCCGAAGATCCGAAACGCTTATTTCGAAGTGTTTCATTTCACCCAGCACTCGGCGGGTCGTGAGAAGCTTTTCCTTGCGTGCCCAGGTTTTCATCCAATTATCTCGAATGACCGGAAATATCTTCGTTAAAGCCGAATCCACAAGTTCGTCGAGACCAAGGCCCAGCATGGCTCGGCCGGATGTGTTGATGTACTGAACATGATCACGTTCATCCGTGGTAATGATGCCGCTCGGTATAGATTTTACGATGCTTTGATGTAACTCGGATAAATTTTTGAAGTGGCTCTGTGTAACGTTCAGCGACAGTTTTGTACGCTGAAGTTGCTCCGAAACGGCGCTGGACAGGATCGCCAGAATGAAAAAGAAAGTGAAATGCACTACGAGGATCCAGAGTAAATAACCGGGAGTGTGTCTGCTCCAGGGGCTTACCCACGGCCATTCCGCAGCGGAAATCACTCCATAGAATTCGAGATTGATGACTAAACCGAACATCACACTTGCGCCGGCTGCAGTCAACAGAGCCCCTTTGCGAAAATGGAGGAGACCTGACGTGATGATGGGAAATATATAGAGTAAGGTAAATGCGCTCGAAGCTCCGCCTGTGAAATGGATGAGCACGGTGGCGTAAATGACGTCGAAAACCACCTGCACCACGGAGAAAAGCCATAAATCCGGCAGGAGGGGCAGCGACACCGCATATATAATGCTCAGCAGGAAAATGGCGCCGATCAGGACATACAGCGGGATAGCGGGATGCACGAGGAATTCGCCGGTCTCGCGCAACTGAAAGAATATTGTTATCCCAAGAAGCAGCGTGGTGACGACAAGCCGTAACACCATGAGCCATTCGACTCGTCTGCGAAACTCAAGCCCGTATTGGGGTCCATTTGCCGGTTTCATATTACGTGCGCCCACGGGAGCGTCATACCCGCTCCCTAAGCATGTTGGGAAAACTTCACCTGAATTGAGATGAATGAGCTACGGTCACATGAATGAGTTCAAACGGCTTGGAAACGCAGCCTTGTTGCGCTTCGGGAAAAAACTTCCTTCGTAAGCGTCCTATTGCATTCCGGTTCGGTGACGCATCCCTCCATCGGGCGGAAGCGCTCAAAACAACTCACGACCAGGACTTTGGTTTCCCGTGGGCATCCCGAATAATTTCCTTCACGAGCGTCACTTTGCGCGGCACCTTATAGCGTGACAGAAATTCTCTACAGAACCTAATTATTTCCCTATCCTGAGGCTTATCGCCACCTTCCGGAACAATGAGCGCTTCTATCACCTGTCCGCGCATTAGGTCATCGACGCCCACCAATGCGGCGTCCGCCACCTGAGGATGTCGAATGAGAATTTCTTCTACTTCCTGGCAGTATACATTGAACCCGGCTGTAATTATGAGATCCTTTTTCAGTCCGGTTAACGTCAGGTATCCGTCCTTATCCAAATGACCAATGTCACCCGTGTATAAGAGGCCGTTTCTGATTACCATGTCCGTCTGTTCGGGATGACCGAAGTAGCCAAGCATAACGTTTGGTCCGGTGAGCGCCACTTCCCCCGACTCCCCTACCGGAACGGGATTTCCGTTGTCATTCTGAATATGAATCATGACATCCGGGATCGGCATGCCCACCGTTCGTGGTTTGTTCGGAATATTAACATTGTTCCACGAAACAACCGGTGAGGCTTCCGTAAGGCCGTAGCCTTGAAGCACGTCGATCTTATAGCGTGCGCAGAACGCCTCGTAGATCGAATACGCCAGGGCAGCGCCGCCACTAATTGCGATCCTTACGCTTGTCAGATCCAGCGTTTTGCACGCAGGATGAAACAGTAGTCCGTAGTAAACCATCGGAACCTGACCCATGTAGGTAATTTGAGCTTTTTGCAACCATGGCACGAGACGCGGAAAATCCACCTTTTCCACCAAGTAGACCGTGCCGCCGCACTTAACGGTGCCAAGTAGGTTAACCGCTACTCCAAAGGCGTGAAACAACGGAATAAGCGCAAGGCCTCTATCCGATGAATCACCTGCTCCAGTGTCACGTAACAGATTCGCGTTCGTATCGAGGTTCCGGTGAGAGAGCGTGGCGCCCAGCGCCTTTCCGAGCAGGCCCGCAGTGAAGATGATTACAGCCGGATCATCAGGGTCCATGTCTTCCGCTGTACAATCCGGGGAGGATACCCGATCCACCTGCGCCAAGGAAATGGCGTCACCTGCCGGATCCGTGGAGAAAATCGCCTTAAGATATTCGTGACGAGCCGTAATCTTTTCCATCTTCTCCAATTGATCCCATGTGGTGACAACCACCTTTGGTTTACCATCGGCAAAATAATGGCTGAGTTCGTACGCTGTGACGACAGGGTTCAAGGTGACGGCGACTGCGCCTATCCGCACCGCTGCGAAATAGGCGTACACGAACTCAGGGCGGTTTCCCATGACGATGGCCACTCTATCGCCGCGTGCTACACCCTGATACTTGAATGCGTTTGCCAATTTGTTAATGGAATCCAGAAGCTCGCCGTAAGATATGGTCCTATCTTCAAAGACCAGGGCCGGACTATCCGGGGCGTTTCCGGCGTGGAAGTCTACCATTTCACTAAGATTCATTCTCTCTCCGAAAGAAACTGCGTTGAATCGACAGAGACTACCACGGAGGCGGGGACTGTTTCAATTCCAATGTGAGGGCTTTGCTGCATGATGTGTCATGGTGTGGCGGGAGCTAATACCAGTTCGTTTCATTTCAGGTAACTCTCAAGTAAGGGAAATTTGTCATTGACTTCACTAGTTTGGGATTTTGTTCCAGTTTGTTGAGTGATCGGCAGAGCGTTTTCTCAAGTTGATCAAGCGAGGTGAAGGCTTT
>JBBRBO010000086.1:0-17139 GCA_038205805.1 Desulfomonilales bacterium | reverse complement strand
ATCGCGCTCATCCGGTGTCAACAACAATCCTTTCATCTCCGCACACGGCCTTTCCTGTGACTTTTTGTGCAAAATAACACCGTTATTCGCATTCCAAAATGTAATGATGCCTTCCGCGAGATTCAAGAGCCATTACTATAGAATCACCATGGGGAGGTTTAGAAGGGCGATGAGTCTCCTCTCCGGCCTTTACCGGATGCAGATCTGCCGTAAGCCCGGTGAACTAGCGCCATATACTCACAGTAGAGCCGTTTTTTAGACGCCGATAGGGCAGGAAAGGTCGCAAGCTGAGCGATGCTCGTTCACCGGGAGTAGCCCAACCGCTCAAAACCACGTCGGTTGCCCGGAGATGAGATACGTCTCCGTATCGGTCGTTAGTGGGCGCAGAGCCGCTGTGGTGATCACCTGCTTCTCTAACGCTTGGCAAGGGAGATTGCTTCTTGAGAATCGTAATAATAGGCGCCGGTGAAATGGGATATCACCTGGCTAGACGCTTGTCCTTCGAGAACAAGGATGTGGTCCTCATCGACCGAAGAGAAGAGCGCGTGGCCTGGGTCCAGGACAATCTGGATGTCACGGCGCTTTATGGGAGCGGCTCATCTCCCGACGTGCTCGAAGAGGCCGGCATCACATCCGCGTCCATGCTTATAGCGGTCACTGATTCCGATGAAGCGAATCTGGTAGCGTGCTATGTCGCCGGGGTCCTGAACCCGACCATCCGAAAAGTCGCCCGTCTTCGGGAAGAAAACTATTCCACAATGCCGGAGATACTCGACGCAAAACATCTCGATATCGATTTAGTTATCAATCCCGATAGTGAGGCCGTCAAGAAGCTGATAAACGTTCTGCAAATTCCCGCCGCTACCGATGTAGTGGATTTTGCCGCATCCCACATGAAGCTTTTCGGCATACGGCCACCCGCAAATTCACCACTATTTGGCCGCTCAATCATGGAAATCCGTTCGGCCTACCCTAATTTGAAGATGCTCATCCCAGCGGTGGTTCGGGAATCCGATATTTTTATCCCGCGCGGCGCCGACGAGCTGATCCCCGGAGATACTATCTACATCATGGCCGCTATGGACTCAGTGAAGCATCTTCTGGAGGTGGCGGAGGTGCGATCAAAGCCCCTCAAACGAGTGATGATTTACGGTGGCGGCGGCATCGGGGTCCAAGTGGCGCACACCCTCGAAAAAAACGGTGTGAATCAGATCCGGCTCATTGAGTCCGACCCCGAACGCTGTGAGCGCATCGCCACTGAATTAAACCACACGATGGTCTTGAAGGCCGACGCTCTCGATGAGGACTTCCTGCGCAGTGAGGGCATCGCTGATACGGACGCCTTCTTGGCCCTGACAAATGGTGACGAACAGAATGCATTGACGGCGATTCTGGCGAAAAGAATGGGCGCATATAGAGTAGCGGCTCTCACCAACAAAGTCGAGTATCATCGTCTCGTTTCGGCAATCGGCGTTGACATTGCCATTAACCCGCGTCTAGTGGGCGTTTCTCGCATTCTTCAGTATATTCGCAAGGGAAAAGTGCTCTCTTTGACCATGCTTCCCGGTGAAGGGGTGGAAATCCTCGAGTACGAAGCTATGGAAACCTCGGATATCGTTCAACGCTCCCTGGCAAAAACACGTTTTCCCACCGGGTCCATCATCGGGGCTGTGGAACGGGGGGACGAATTCATTATTCCCGACGGCCGCACGGAAATCATCCCGGGAGATCGAGTCATCGTTTTTGCGCGTAAAGAAGCCGTCGCCAAGGTGGAAAAGCTCTTCTTGGTCAAACTGGAGTACTTTTGATGAACCTGAGGCTTACCATCTCCACCCTTGGCGCGCTTGGGGCTCTCGTCGGACTCTGGATCATTACGGCCGTGCCGTGGGCGTTCTATTATGGTGAGAATACCTGGAAGGAACTCCTGATCATAACAGGGTCGGTTGTGGGTGGTGGCGGCGCCGTTTACTTCTTTTTTCGTGACCCGCGGGCGACATACGGCGCACGTGAGGCGTTCGCCATTGTAGGGCTCGGCTGGATGCTCGCAACGCTGATCGGAGCGCTCCCGTACATGGCTACCGGGGTTCTGCCCAGTTTCCCGGATGCGTTGTTCGAATCGGCTTCAGGGTTCACCACAACCGGGGCTTCCGTTATCCCCGAACCCGCGAGTTTGCCCAAGAGCATTCTATTCTGGCGCAGCATGACCCACTGGCTGGGAGGAATGGGCATCGTGGTGCTTTCCGTGGCCGTGCTCCCTTTCCTTGGTGTCGGCGGAATGGGTATGCTCAAGGCCGAGGTTCCTTCACCTGTTGTGGACAAGCTGCAACCAAGGGTCACACAAACCGCCCGCAGCTTGTGGAAGGTCTACATTGTCCTTACCGTGGCCGAAGTCATCCTTCTCTATGTTTTTGGAATGAATTTCTTTGACTCCCTTTGCCATTCGTTCGGCACGGTGGCGACCGGGGGGTTCTCTACACAAAATGCGTCCATTCAGCATTATTCCAATTTGTATATTGAGTGGATCATTACTATATTTATGTTTGCCGCCGGTGTTAATTTTACGCTGCACTTTCAGGCTTTACAGGGTAGGCCCGGAAGGTATTTTTCCTCCTTGGAATTTCGGGTCTATCTCGCAATTCTCATGATTGTAACGGCTTTCATCACGTTTCGTATTTATGGGACTCATTTTCAGGATATAGGACAAGCGTTTTCTCAGGCGGCTTTCCAAACCTCTTCAATCATGACGACCACGGGGTATGTTACGAGCGACTGGGAACAATGGCCGCTGGACTGTCAGTGGATTCTCTTGTGCCTAATGTTCATGGGTGGATGCGCCGGCAGCACCGGCGGCGGCATGAAGTGTCTGCGTCTAATTGTGGCGGGCAAACACATTTTTCGTGAACTCACGCTTTTGATTCACCCTCGGGCGGTGATTCCACTTAAAGTGGATCAGCGAGTGATACCGAATTCGACAGTTAACAGCATAATCGCTTTTTTGAGCCTTTTCATAGGCGTCTGGGCGATCTCAACGCTGTTGCTGGTGATCCTGCAAGTGGATCTTGTCACCGCCATCGGAGCGACAACGGCTACTCTGGCCAATGTGGGTCCCGGCTTGCTACATGTGGGCGCAATGGACAACTATGAGTGGTTCAGCGTGCCCTGTAAACTGCTCTTGACGTTCAACATGTTGGTGGGGCGCTTGGAACTCTATGCGGTGTTTATCCTCTTCATTCCGGATATGTGGCGACAGTGAGAGTGCGGCGCCGGCGCCTCCATAACCTAAGCGGCGGTTACCGGGAGGTACTCGTTTTCCGGGCGCAGAGCGGTCCCTAGCCTGGTGAACCGAAGAAAGGAAACCAAATCATGGACAAAGACCTTATGGACAGAGCGTCACTCTTTGGTGATCAAGTGAAAGAGCGGTTCAAATTCTCACCAAGTGGGTTTAAGCCTGGGTGGCCTTTGATGTTGTTCCTCGTTGTGGTAATCGCGGCAGTCGTGATAATCAACGTCTTTTTCGTATATGTGCACCCTTATGAATACGGAATCAAAGTGGTTCGCGTCGGCCTCAACCCCGGCGTTCACAAAGAAATCTATGATGCGGGTCTAAGGTTTGTAATACCCTTCGGGATGGAGAAAATGTACCGGCTTCCTCGAGGTATTCAGGTGCTGGAATTGACCAAGTATCCCCAAAGCGCCGCAAAGGACGCCAGACAAGACCGGGCGGCCCATATCCAGACCTCGGACGGCTTTTTCGTAGACGTGGACGTGTCCATTCTTTACCACATCAAAGACCCTTACTTGGTCTTTACCACCATCGGTCCGGGGAACCTTTTTGAAGATAATGGAATTATCCCAAAGGCCGAGCCCGCCTTGAAAGAAACCCTGGGGAAACTGACCACCGAAGAGTTTTACAACAGCCCACTGAGGGTTAAAAAAACAGAAGAAGCGAAGGACAGACTCAACAGAGAGCTGAATCCCAAAGGCATTCAAGTAGACCAAGTGCTGGTGCGCTATTTTGTCTACAGCCAAGAAATTCAAAAGAACATCGAGGAGAAAAAGCTTCAGGACCAGATGGTGTTCACCAATCAGGCGGCGGCCCGAGCTGCCAAGGAAGAGGCCGAACTCAAGAAGATCATTCAAGAGGGGACGGTCATTTCCGCGGTTGAGCTGGAAAAGGGCAAAGCGTACGTAACCCGTAAGAACGCTGAAAAGGATGCTTACGTTCGCACGAAACATGCCGAGGCCAACCTGTTAATACGACTGGCGGAAGCGGAGCGGGAGCGCCTGAAAAACGAAGCCCTCAAAGGGACTGGATCCGAGCGCATGGTGGGACTCAAAATGGCCGACGCCTTCAAGGGATTGGACACGATCATACTGCCGAGTGATGGTCCGAACGGTGTAAATCCATTAAATCTCGATACTACGCTCCACCTATTCGATGTTCGAAAAGGAGCCGCCCAATGAAGCTATTAATAGCCGTAGTAGTCCTCGTAACGTTCACGGTCGCTATGTCCGCGCACACAACCGGTCCCACTGAAGTAGGCGTGCGCACGCACAAACTAGGTCTTTTCGGACACAAGGGCGTTGAGAATCGGGCCTACGCTCCAGGAGCCACATACTTTTTCCTGCCGTTCATCAATGACTGGAATGTTTTCGACACGAAGTTGCAGAACCTTGAGATGACGTATTCCAAAACGAGAGGTGACCGAAAGAATCAAGACGATCTCCTGTTCAAGACCATTGACGGCAATGACATAAGTCTTGATGTGATCGTGGCCTATCGCATTGATGCCGGCAAAGCGCCCCATATTCTTCAATATGTTGCGCACGATGACTTAACCCTGCGCAACAAGATCGTCCGCACCGTGGCTAGGAGCAAACCGCGAGACATCTTCGGCGAGCTGAAGACTGAGTCATTCTATGTAGCCGAGGCCCGAGAGGCCCAGTCCAACAAGGCCAAGGAAGCCCTTCAACAGATACTCGAGCCTTTGGGTGTCGTTGTAGAAAAGGTGCTAACCAACGACTATCGTTTCAACGCCGCATACACCAAGGCCATTGAAGACAAAAAAGTCGCCGACCAGCAGGTGGAGAAAAATAAGTCCGCTCAACATGCGGCCCTTGAGCAATACAAGCGAAAGTTGGAAGAAGCCCGCGGAGAAGTGAACAAACTGGTTGCCGACGCCGACGGTCAATACCAGAAGAACAAGATTCAAGCGGACGTGTACCAGGAAAGGCAAAAGCTTATCGCAGAGGCTATCAAGGCCGAGGGCATCGCCGAAGCGAAGGGTATCCAGGAAATGAACAACGCCCTAGCAGGCGCAGGCGGTGAAGCGATGGTGAAGCTCAAGATCGCTGAGGCGCTGCAAGGGAAACGTATCTTACTGCTCCCGATGTCCGAGGGAGGGATGAATCTCAAAACCACCGACATCAACCGCATGATCGAGACATTAGGTATCAAGAGCCTTTCCGGCGGCGGTGATAAGCAATAAGGAACCGTTGTGTGATCGGAGCGAGCATGGGCGTGGAGCAAAGAACTGCTACGATGAAGCGCAATAGCCATTCGTCGCGTGTCCGAGTCCGGAAAAGTTCGCCGAACACGCACACCGGCTTTCGTGGGGCCGGACGCCTTCTCTATGCGCTCCGCTTTCGTTCAAACCGCAAATTTCACCGAGGGCCGGTTTGTAAATCGCACACGGATTAGGGCGCTAAAATCGGCTTGACATGGCGGCTCTTTCGTGGTTGAATATCGTGTTATTGTTCAGGAGGGATCATATGTACGCCATCATACAAACCGGCGGAAAACAATACAAAGTTCAGCCCGGCGACCAACTCAAAGTCGAAAAACTCGAGGGTGACCCTGGGCAGGAAATCAACTTCGAACAAGTGCTGGCCCTTCAAGACGAAAACGGCCTACAACTTGGAAACCCGTTGATGTCCGCCGCCGTAAGCGCAAAGATCATTCGTACGGCCCGTGACCGAAAGATCATCGTCTTTAAAAAGAAACGCCGCCACGGGTACCACAAGAAACAGGGACATAGACAGTGGTTCACGCTGCTGCAGATCATGTCCGTAGGTGAGCAAAAAGCCCCCGAACCTCAAGAAACCCACGCAGCCCCGGAGGCCGCTACCGAATAATCCCGCGCTCGGACTTCACCTACGTCCGACGTTACCACCAAGGAGGATGTCATGGCTCATAAGAAAGCCGGAGGAAGTTCACGGAATGGGCGGGATAGTCCGGGTCAGCGCTTTGGTATCAAACGCTTCGCAGGGCAGCTCATCAAAGCGGGCAGCATCATCGTACGGCAAAAAGGCACCACGATTCATCCCGGCGACAATGTTGGAATGGGCCGCGATTACACGCTCTTTGCCCTCACTGAGGGCGTCGTGAAGTACGAGAGGAAAGACCGCAATCGAAAAAAGGTCTCCATCGTGCCCATAGAGGCTTCCGCAGCCGCCGAATAGCCGAACCCGCGGCGGTCGTTAACGGCCTTAGACGCCGTGAACCTAAATCTTAATCGGTCGCGCCGCGTAGGGCCGCCGAAATTCGCCGGGGAGACGTTCCCGCATTTGCATGGATAATCAGAGCGTCTCCCCGTATGACGTTCTTAATACCCGTTTACCTTCAGGCGAGTGAGAAGGGGCAAAGTCGTTTCCGGAGTATGTTCTCCCCCATTCTTATTCTCTTGATCGAGAAGAGCGGCAGTGAAATTTGTAGACCAAACGAAAATCAAGGTAATATCCGGCCACGGCGGTAGCGGCTGTATGAGCTTCCGACGAGAGGCCTACGTCCCTCGCGGCGGTCCCGACGGCGGTGACGGCGGCAAAGGCGGCGATGTCTTCCTTCAGGCTGATACCGGTCTTCACACGCTGCTGGACCTACAATATCAGCAGCTTTATCGGGCAAAGAACGGTACTCCCGGCAAGGGCTCGGACATGACCGGTCGTTGCGCTGAGAATCTGACCGTCCGAGTGCCGGTGGGCACGCAGGTCTACGACCAAGAGACCGATGAATTCCTTGTGGATCTCGCTAAACCCGGCGACATTTTTCTCGCGGCCAAGGGCGGCGACGGCGGTCACGGCAACGCGCATTTTGCCACGTCCCGCAACCGAGCGCCGCGGCGTTACGAAGAAGGCTGGCCGGGGCAAGAACGCACCCTGCGCCTGGAACTCAAGCTTATAGCCGATGTAGGGCTCGTGGGCATGCCAAACAGCGGGAAATCCACCCTTATCTCTACCGTGAGCAACGCTCGCCCTAAGATTGCGGATTATCCCTTCACCACCAAGGTCCCCGGCTTGGGCGTGGTCAAAATAGGTGATTTCAGCTTCGTCATGGCCGACATTCCCGGTCTCATCGAGGGCGCAAGCCAAGGGGCTGGCATGGGCGACCGGTTCTTGCGCCATATTGAACGCACACGGCTGTTGCTCCACTTGATTGATCCTTCACCCTTTCTTGAACCCGACCCTGAGACACGATTCGAGATGGTGATGACCGAGCTTGCGGAGCACTCGAAAGACCTTTCGGGCCGACCCATGATAGCCGTGATCACGAAATTGGACTTGCCCGAAAACGAAGAGCCCGCGGAAAAGCTGGATGCGGCGCTGCGGGATAGGGGCTACAAGACCTGCCGTATCTCGGCGGCCACCGGCGCGGGGGTGACCGATCTCATACGCCGCGTCGCGCAATTTCTCGTAAAAACGAACTCGGATTCGCAAGCATGACCATAGAGGAAATCCGCAAGCAGACACTCTCCTGTGTCAGGCGAGTGGTGGTGAAGCTGGGCTCCAGCGTCGTGACCACGGAGAACAGCCTCGACCATGAAACCATCACGAACATCGTTGACGATATTTGTAAATGCAAGGCCCAAGGCAAAGAGTTCATCATTGTATCCTCGGGGGCTATTGCAGCGGGTGTGCGCAAAATGGGCCTGAGATCCGGCGCCCGCACGATTCCGCAAAAGCAGGCTGCTGCTTCGGTGGGCCAAAGCAGGCTTATGGCGGTCTACGAGCACGCCTTTGATCGGCATGGGGTGCGCATCGGGCAGATGCTCCTCACCAGGGACGATTTTTCTCATCGCCAACGGTATCTCAACGCCCGAAACACGCTCATGACCTTGCTCTCCTGGGGAGTGGTGCCGATCATCAACGAAAACGACACGGTAATGGTCGAGGAAATCAAGTTCGGGGACAACGACAATCTGTCCTCCTTGGTTGCGGCCTTGGCCGACGCCGAGCTGCTGCTGACGCTCACCGACATGGACGGCTTCATGGATTGCGACCCGCGCCTCAGTGAAAACGCCTGCCTCATCCCGCTGGTTGAGGACCTCAGCCCGGAAATACTCCGCCTAGCAGGGGATACCACGTCCGGAGTAGGACGGGGCGGCATGGCCTCGAAACTTGCGGCGGCGGAAAAGGCCCGCGTAAGCGGCGTGGCAATGATAATCGCCAAAGGCAAGCGGCCGGGTATTATAGCCGATGCCCTGGAAGCCGAACTCTGCGGCACATTGATTATGCCCGCCAAGGAGCGTATATCGGCGCGCAAGTACTGGTTGAGGTACAATCTCCACCCCGAAGGTCGCATCGTAGTGGACGCCGGCGCGGCCCGGGCGATTTGCCGCCTAGGGAAAAGCCTGCTCCCCATCGGCGTCAAGGGCGTTCACGGCATCTTTGAGGACGGCGCGGCGGTTATTATCGAGGATGAGCAAGGCGCTCAGATAGCTGTCGGGCTCAGCAATTACTCCTCCGCGG
This sequence comes from Desulfomonilales bacterium, assembly GCA_038205805.1. Lineage (GTDB taxonomy): Bacteria > Desulfobacterota > Desulfomonilia > Desulfomonilales > Desulfomonilaceae > JBBSBY01. The sequence continues at coordinate 8,394 of JBBRBO010000086.1, read as the reverse complement.
AACTCAACAAGATCAAGTCCCGACAGAGCGCGGAGATCGACTGGATACTCGGGTACAGACGATACGATGAGGCTATCCACGCGGACAACATGGCCACACTCGGAAATTGCGTAGGGTAACGAGGCAAACCTCGTCTTGCGGCATTCACCGAATCAAGAGTTGTACGCGTGCGCTGGTGTTTCAATACTGCTCGCCCGCTGAGAGATGCGCCCCTTTCGGCCTTCATGACGCTTTCTCCCTTCGAAGCGCATTTCTCCTATAATGGCGGCAACGAAACAGCTTATACTGATGTGCTCTCAAAAAAGTAAGATATGCGGAGCTTTTATTGCAAAGCAGCTTTTTCCAACCTCTTTCTAACAAATTTGTGGTAATCGCCGAAAGTGGCATTTCGTCTTAAGAAAAGCCGGTTTCGGCAATTGCAGAAGCTCTTGGAGAGGGTTTTGGGGAGAAACTTCTTTCAAGAATAGTTTCCCCACTATTACTTCTTTGGTTATGCACTGGTATAGTCATGCGCATTTTGTTGGCTCGTCACGGCTTAACTCACGGTAACCGAGACAACATCGCCCTTGGGCAGTCGGATTCTCCCTTGACCGAGGAGGGCCTGGCGGCCTCTCGGGATTTGGCGCCCGTTCTCTGTCGCGAGCCCATCCATCGTATCTGTTCAAGCGACCTCCTGCGAGCCCTCACGACGGCCCACATCTTTGCGGAGGCTGCGACCGTGGCTGTGGAACCACGACCGGAAATGAGGGAACTCTCAGCAGGTGAGTGGGAAGGTCAACCCCGACTCAAGTGCGCCGGCGCTCTGTTCTCTCTCAGGCGTGATTGGCGTTTCGCCCCCCCGGGCGGCGAGAGCTACGCACATGGTGAACGCCGACTGTCGCCGTTCATCGAGGAGCTGCGAGCGTATTCTGGGACAATTCTTGTTGTGGGACACGCCTCCATCAATCGCGTGTTCCTCAAAATATGGCTCGGCGTGTCGGAGGACACGGCGATGACCATTGTATTCCCCCACCATGCAGCGTATACAATCGATAATGGACGCGTTCGGCTGCTCTTTAACGACGGCGGCGAACGAGAGGGGCTGCTCTTGACGCAGTGATTCGTAAGGGTTCACCGGGCTTGATACCAATGCGTAATCAAAGAAGTACTATTGGAAAAACCTGCTTTGCAACAAATGCTCCGCATATGTTACTTTTCTGAGAGCACATCAGTATAAGTCGGCTTGACGTATGTCGAAGCTTACAGCGCAGATTCATCTTCCCTGCGAACCATCCTGTCGTGTGGATGCTTAGCCGCTTCTGATGGAAAAACATTCGCAGAGGGCCTTCCGAAAGGTTCTCGCCAATACTAAAACTCGCACTGGAGCGCCATGAACACGTCGGTGACGAATACAACAACGGCGCCGGATAAAACAAACGACGCTTTGTGTTCCTCTTTTGGATTAGGGTACTCTCGTTTTGCGCCGGGCACTGTCGGGAGCGCTCCCGCTCCGGTCATTTACATGCTTATAACGTGGCTTACGCCGGCCGCCTATCACACGCCGTTGTTGGTTTTTATGCTGCTGACGTCCTGTTACATATGTGTGAGTCGCGGCGGCTGGGCCGAGCGTTACTATGGCCGAAAAGACCCCAAACAGATGGTTATGGATGAATGGGCCGGCTACTTTCTTGTTGTCTTGTTTTTCCGGCTGGAAGGCGTGCTCATAACCGCTATCTGGACCTTCGTCATGACCCGCATCTTCGATATTCTTAAGCCTCCGCCGGCTGGGAGACTTGAGCGCATTCCCCGCGGCTGGGGCATCTTGTTGGATGACCTCATGGCTTCCGTGTACGCAGTGGTTGCGCTCCACGGGCTCCGCTACTTGATTCCCGCGTTGTTCATGCGGCAGTAAGGCCGGCAATCCATAGTGCAAAACAAGTGCCCGCTTTGGGTAAGCCTCCGTTTGCGCTCAAAAAAGCCCTTCACAGGGACTACTGCCGTCATATGGAATGGGGTATGAGTTTGCACGTAGGGGAGATGAGTCTCCCCTACGGCTTTTATCGTGCGCAGAGCCGCCTCAAGCGCATTGAGCCATTACCGTTCCAAGGCGCCTAGAAGGAACGGCGTCCTGTTATTGACCTGATTTACATATCCGATTTTTTCTTCTTCGTCGAACTGGGTTTGGTTGTTTTCTTCTTTGAGCTTTTTTTATCCTTGCTCTTGGAAGCCACTTTTGTTGATTTGATGTGAGATTTGCCCTTTGCGGAAGTTCCCGGCGACGTAGCCGCGAAACTCACGGAGGCCAAAAGAAACACCATCATTGATGCAATAGCCAGAATCTTCTTCATAGTCCCTCCACCTTATGTGTGTATCAGTTCCTGAGAGCCTTTGCCGGATCGCGCCGGAAATCGTCTCTTCCCGTCTGCGTATCATGCCGTATAGAGGGCGACGCCCTCCACATAGGAGATATACGTGGTTCAGAACATCTTTACGACAATGTTGCTGATAATATTTGCCGCTTCGTCTACACGGTCGGCGCTCCTGTTGAAGTGCCGATAAATCTCCCGATAGGTGAATATGAGCCGCTGATTGTTGCTTTCAAAGAGCTGTCGCAGCGCTTCGAGGTACATGTCGTTCATGCGATTCTCGACGCGTTTGGCTCGCACGGCGTATTCCACCGCCACGTTAGGGTTGCGCTTGAGGCGCTTGATCGAATCAACGAGATGACCTGCGCCTTTCTGGAGCAACTCCGCCATCCTGCATAGATGCTCATTGGCGCCCACCTCGAAGATCTCCATTTCCTTTACGGTGTTGTTGGCGTGATCGAGCACATCGTCCACGGCTCGCGACAACGCAAAGATGTCCTCCCTATCTATGGGAGTAATGAAGGTCTTGTTCAGCTCATCAATGAGAATGCGTCGCACATCGTCCGCCTCGCGCTCGCACCGAAAAACGTCGTCTGCAGGACCGCTCTCATCAAGGAAGCGTGATAGGGCCACGCACCCCTCGTGGCTCTTTTCCGCCTGCTCGAGCAGCAGGTCGTAAAAGTCCGACTTGGGCGACTGAAACAGAAATTTCCAAAAGGACATCTCGGCCTCTTTAGGTGAGACGCTGCACCAGCAGAAACGTTAACAAAATAGTTGCAAATTTTCTTTCGTATGAGTTAACCGGGCTTGAGACGGCTCTACGCCACGAGAACGCTTACATTTTCAACGGATCTTCTACTCACGGCTATATGGCACACCCCTTCTGGGATTTCAAGCATTAACCACTCCCCTTAGATTTTTCGGCGCCGCCGCCGTGGAGCGCCTTCAGGTGAACGTACGGCTCGTTCTCCCCATCCGAGTACTATTCGTAAAAAGAGAGCTTTGCCGGCAGGATATACGGGAACACTATTCCATAGCCTTTATCGAGGAACGGCGCTACGCAAGAGGAGATACATTCCCGCTGCGGCAAGGGCCGTCATGGGGAGTGTGAAGAGCCAAGCGTAGGCCATGTTCACCGCAGTGGGCCATCGGACACCGGTGAATCTGGCCGCCGCTCCAACGCCGAGCACCGACGACGCGATCACCTGGGTTGTGCTGACGGGTCCCCCGAGCACGGACGCCGACAGTAATATGGAACTTGCAGAGAGCTGCGATGAGAAAGAATGAGCAGGCTCCAGCTTGTAAATGCCGTACCCTACCGTCTTGACGATTCTGATTCCGCCCACCAACAAACCTAGCGTAGCGGCCCCTGCGCAGGAAAGGATCACCCATCGCGGAATTTCCGGAAGCGCCCCCACTGGGCAGGTTCCTGCGGCCAATATGATTCCGATCACTCCCATGAACTTCTGAGAGTCATTAGACCCTTGGCTTGCGGCAAGGAACATCAGGGTCGGTGTTTGCGCTCGAGCGAAGAGGCGCCCGATACTCCTATGGGCTCGACTAAATAATTTGCGGATAATCAAGAACATCATGAAGCCCATCACGGACCCCACCAGCGGCGAGATAAACATGGGCGCAACCACGCTCTTGAGAATTTTTTGGTGGTTGATCCCTTCGATTCCCAACGCTACGAATCCCGCGCCCAAGAGTCCGCCCACCAATGCGTGCGAACCGCTTGAGGGAAGCCTCACATACCATGTGAAGAGCTGCCATATCAGCGCCGCCGACAAACCTGCGGTCATAATCAATTGAACGCGGCGAGGGGGCAGGCAATCAATGACCTCAGGCCGGAGTATACCGGTCATCATGGTGAGGGCCACGGCGGTTCCCAGCAGCAATACCCCGACCAATTGCGAGCACGCCGCCAGCGCAATGGCTTTGAGCGCGCTCATCGAACGCGAGCTGATGATGGTGGCCACCACGGTTCCGCCGTCATTCATGCCGCTGATGAAAGCAAACGCCAGAGCCAACCCAATGGATGTTGTATAGAGCGGATCGTTCACAGGCGCCTCGCACCCCGAACCTACACGCGTGCGTGTCCGGCGCAGGGGTCTTCTCTGTACGGGCATATTACCACTGTGTCGAAGAATCCGCATCAGAATCAAAGAACTAGTATTGATGAAAACCTTCTCGAAAGGAGGCCCTCACACCATTTACTCGTTTGAAACGAAAACCTCGCTTACACAGGCGGAGCTATCGTCAGCGTAAAGACCTTACCGCTTGCCGTACTCTGGTCATGTGACAGGTGACACACCGGTGTGGGTGTCGAGCAGAAATCCGGGCACGAGGGGTCTGTTCCGCCACAGGACTTGGACTCCGCAGAGACTACCCCGGAGCCGTAGGCTGCTTCCCAGTCCGTAACGCAGCCTGCGGGAGGGGAGCACGATTTTGTGCACAGGTCATTCCCCAGAGGGTAAACACCGAGGTTCGCATTGTTTCCCAGAGCCGACGTAACCTGTAAGTGCTCTCCATACGGCGCATCCAGGGTCAAGGCCTTGTTGAAGCCGTTCACCAGGCTCAGGTCATAGTCGTCGTGCCAACTGTCGTTGAAAGCCCAATGGGCATGGAGAGCGAACTCCGCCTGGGTCACAGAGCAGCCCTTCTGGGGCACTGCGTCCACTGCGATATTGAAATCCACTAAACCGTTTGTATGATTGAAATTGAGGAGCACCGGGTCGCCGGGGTTTATGGTTCGAGAGATCAACATGCAGTTCACCGGGACCACATTCGCTATCTCGAACCCCGGGAAATCCGCAAGCGAGTACTGCCCGTTTTCTCCAAAGGCGCAATCATGGCCTGGGTGGGTATTGAAGCTTACATAGAGCGTCGCGGGGGCGGCCAGCTCGCTTACCACCTCGACCGTTCTGGAGTGATCGGGCGGGTTTTGGACACCACGGCCCACAAAGGTGGAGTTGTCGTCCACTACCCACTCGTCGGGCGCGTGTCTACCGAAAAAACCGGCGTCGCTATTCTCTATGTAGACCTGTGACGTAAGGCCGGCCGCGGGTCGAGCATCATGGAGAGCATCGAGCACATCTCCGGCCTGCAGATGCGGCATGGTGTCAGTAGCGCACAAACTCGCGTCGATTGACGCATCCAGGACAATGCGTTCTTCCAGTTGTTCAAGTACGAGCCGTCGGGTGCGGAGCGGCCGTTTGTTCCAAAAATTCACCGGCATGCTGAAGACCTCCGTAGAATAATCCACTTGAATGATAGCAGGTTGAGCAGAAAACCTCAAGTAATATGAGCGATTGGTTCTCTCGATCGAAAAATTTCCTCCTTCAAACGAAAAAACGTCCGCTCGTGCAGGTTCTCGGATTGCCGCTGCGTATGTTGATTAAGCGGATGAACACCAACGAGGAGAACAAACCCATGACGGTATCGGATTCTAAAGCCCTCCAGGTCGCCAATTGGGTGACGGACAGCGCAATCGACGGTTTCGGCGTGTTCTCAAGCGCCGCTGATTTAGCGGACACCTTTCTGAACGACGGCTCTTACTGTGATCACCATCACAGGGTGAGTTCCCTTATCAAATGGGAGTCCTCAAAGAATTTTACTTCCGGTTTCGTCACCGGTCTGGGTGGACTGATTGCGCTCCCTGTGGCGCTTCCTGCGGCTTTGGGTAGCTCCTGGTTGTTGCAAGCCCGAATGAGCGCAGGGATCGCTCGCATCTACGGTCACGATATTTACGATGAGCGAGTGCGCACGTTTGTTCTGTTGTCGCTGGTAGGCGATGCATGCAAAGAAATCGTCCGAGATGTAGGCATACAAGTGAGTGGAAAAATCGCGCTAAACGCCTTAAAACGCCTCCCCGGCAAGCTGTTGATAGAGATAAACAAACGCGTGGGTTTTCGTCTTCTCACCAAAGCCGGCACCAAAGGCATCGTCAATCTCATAAAGATTGTGCCTGTGCTGGGCGGGTGCGTAGGCGGCGCCTTTGACGGCGGAACATGTTACTGCATCGGAAAAACCGCCAAGTCCCTCTTTGCGAGATAGCGCATAGGGTCCCGGTGACACGAACTTGGTCGGCCCCGACCCCGTGGGTTCCAGGATGAGGACGCCTAATACCAATGCGCACTCAAAGAAGTAATATTGGGGAGAACCTTCTTGAAAGAAGGGTTCTCCCCGAACCGCTCTCCTAGAGCTTCTAAAATTGCCGAAACCGGCTTTTCTCAAGCAGAAAATGCTGCTTTCGGCTAATCTTACATATTCTCGGATAGATGTCGAGGAAACTTAATCTTACAAAAATGACTTCACCAACTTTACTCCGTTGGAAGCGTATCGGTATAAAGTCGCAATCTTGCTCACGGGGACGACGTAACCGGCCGCTGGGAACCACGCAACCTCCCGAATTCATCGTGGGTTGTCCGGAAAAAGTCTCATCTTCCCTCCGGTATTCACCGGGCGCAGAAGCGCCTCTAGTTCGGTGAACCAACGGTTACCAATAACCCACAACCGCAGCCGCACGGTTGCTTAACCGAAGGAGCGCCGAACATGAAATCCGATTACACACACATAAACGTTATCCTTGACCGGAGTGGATCTATGCAATCCATCAAGGACGACATCATAGGCGGTTTCAATACGTTCCTCGATGAACAGCGGAATCAGCCCGGAACTGCAACGCTTAGCCTCGTGCAGTTCGATTCTCAAGACCCGTATGAAGTCTGCTGCCGATTCCAGCCTATCCATGATGTCCCTGAACTCAACGCCGCCGGCTACATACCTCGCGCCTCAACCCCGCTTTTGGACTGCCTTGGCCGAGGCATGACGGATCTTGAAAGCAGCATAAGCAGCCTAAAAGAAGACCAAAAACCCGCGAAGGTTATTTTTGCCGTGGTCACCGATGGTCAGGAAAACAGCAGCCAAGAATTCACAAAAGAACACATAGTCCGTATGATCAACGATCGAACCAAAATGGACGATTGGCAATTCGTGTTCCTCAGCGCAGACTTGGCCGCCATCAGTGACGCCGTGAGTTACGGCGTTCAAGCCGATACAGCGCTGCTGTTCAACAAAACGGGCAAGGGGACTCGGGACGCTTGGGCGTCGTTCTCAAGGGAATCCGCCGATTATCGGTCAGGCGAAAAGTTCGCAATGGGCTTTATGGCGGAAGACCGGACTCATCCCGACGACCCGCTGCGCAATCATACCCACAGCGGCTCCGTCGGCGCAAAACCTTATAAAAGGACGTACGTGGTCGTCCCCGACACATTGTGGGGAGGCTGTTACCCCGGCGACCAAAATCCGAAGGTGAGCCGCATCAAGTTGAACGGTCTTTTAGATTGCGGTATAGGGCTCGTCATCAATCTTATGGAACCGAACGAGCGCGGTCACCACGGTGAGCCTTTTGCGCCCTATGAGGAAACCCTGAAAGAATTGGCGGCGCAACGGGGCCGCACCATTGATATTGTACGTCACGACATTCGGGACCACTCAGTCTCCACGATCACGAAAATGTCACTGATACTTGACACCATCGATCAAGCCATAGCACAGAGAATTCCGGCGCTTGTGCATTGCTGGGGCGGCAAGGGCAGAACCGCGACCGTCATGGGGTGCTGGTTGGCCCGCCACGGTATCGCAAATGGGCCAGACGTGGTTAGGGAGCTTAACCGGCTGAGAAGAGAATCCCAAGACCCCACCGCTCATGTCAGTGTGCCGCGAAACCATCGACAGGTTGAGATGGTTCAATCTTGGCGCAGAGGAGCATAGGACACGAATGCCGTAACGGCGTCGCTTCGTTATCCCCACTGTCACTCACGGGAAGATACGCCCGACAAGCTTACCTCTGATACCAATGCGCAGCCAAAGAAGTACTATTGGGGAGAACCTTCTTGTAAGAAGTTTCTCCCCAAACCCCCATAGGCGCTAACTTTTAATTTGACCTATTTGTTTTGCGTGTCTATCTTTTATAGAAAATCCTGGAGGGAGATCGATGCAAGGGCTAGACACGTATGAGCGAGAAGATTGGGCAATCATCGAAAGT
>JBBRBO010000085.1:0-17258 GCA_038205805.1 Desulfomonilales bacterium | reverse complement strand
GGTTGCCTTACGTATCCCACATTGCGATTTTTTCGGTGATTTCTTTGCTTCGGCTACGGCTGTGGTATCCGGTAACAGGGCTTCCGCGGGGAGGAAGATTGTGTCGCCCTTCTTGATCTGGTAGGGCGCCGGAATTCCGTTCACCTTAGCGACCTTCAGCGCATTCAAGCCATAGACTTCGCAGATTTGATGGAGCGTTTCATCGGCTCCGACGATATGGAAGGCGCCGTCATTCTCCTGGTGTATGGATTGAACAACCGCCGTATCAATCTTAGCGAGATTAACTTCGCACTTAGTCTTTTCCGGTGAAGCTTTGCTTTCCTTGACCAATCCCACCTGAGATGCACATGAGGCTACGAATGGCAAGAATACGGCTATAACTATTAGAAGTTTTCTATCCATACCATCTCCAGGAAAGGGATTACACTGGAGCCTTTATATCACACCATCATGAATAAAAGCAATGATTTTTGTAAACTAGCAATGAAATAGAATTTACTACATTCATCATAGCTCAAGTGTAGTCTATGTTTTCCTAAAGTTGCGTTACGGCCGTTTGCTAAGGTTTTACTTAATAACCCGAAGCCTTGACTCAAGACGAGTTCGGCCATAAGCCCGAGCGCCGCCGCGTATAGAAGCGCCGCCAATTCGCCGGCCGACTGAATCGTTTTCGCAACGTAAGTTCATTTGATCGTTTCAAGCTAAGCCGAAGCATTCTGGTAAATGAAGATAATGTGGAATGTGGAGGGACCATCCGAGAGGCCGTGTCGAACCTCCCGGCGGATATATCGGTGGATTACCTTAAGTGGATAATGCCTTCACCGCGAATCGAGGTCCCTTCGAGACTTACTACTGAACCGGCAGAGCCGCGGGGGTCTGTGGAGCGGTCGGCACGGCCTGAGGAGCTTGAACTGCGGCTTTTTGCGCTGTTACAAGGCTACTGATCTGTTGTTTCAACTGGCCCATCTCAGTGTCATACGAGCGCACTTGGCGAGACAAATTCTGCTGGGTCTGTTTCTTCAGCTCGTCGATCTGGTTCTCCAGTCGGGCGATATGCGCATCCAGTTGCACTCTCTGGTTTACGAGACTGTCCACTGAACCGGTCAGCGCACGCATTTGCTGATCCAGGGCGGCTTCACTCTGCTGTTTCGCTTGGGCGATTTGTTGCTGAACACGTTCGGACTTTTGTTCCAAGGCCGCAATTTGCGATGTTAAATCATTCGCAAAGGCGTTAAGGCAAAGGGCGCTCACAAGCAGTAATGTCACGAGGCATATCTTTTTCATAAGGCGCAATCCCTCCTGGGTTAAGTTGGGAACCTGGGTTCCTTTCGTCGGGGCATACATACCACAGCGCATCAGGAATGCAAGTAGTTTATGAAATGAAATTAAATATTTTGGGGTATTTCTTCGAGTAACTTGTCATGCGCAACAGGTGATAGCCGTTTTGATGGAATACGGCTCGAACCCGGGATTCATCGTTCGTCAGTGGTTCACCGGGTTTTAGACGGCTATGCGCCCGCTGAAACCCGAAGGGTAGGCTCATCACCCCTTCGGATCACCCCACGTATAGCTCTACCCGGTTGCACTGTTCACGGCGAACGGTCACACCGGTACATAACGATCGTTTCTTTGCTTATTTTCTAGCCGTTGAGCGTTTTTTCTTAGTTTATTTGTCAGTAACTGCGAAACGATTTCCGCGACGCGGCAGATCGGTCGCTTCGGCGCCCTCCCCTTTCTCCGCATTAATGTCAAAACAATTGACATTCCACACAGCCTTGGATACTTTCACCGCACTGATGGGTATGGGTCTCGCCTTTTCACTCGTAGAAATTCTTTGCCGGCTTACTTTTGAGGTTTACTCCACGAATGAGCGCGCACGCCGAAACCTTCGCCTTCCGGCGCCGATGTAGACTATCAGTGAGGTTGCTCTCGCTGATTCTTTCGTGCTTCTTTCTTGCGCGATTGAATTCCTACGCAGTGTCTTCGCTGCCGGAGCCGCGCTCCAGTGCGCTTTATGCCGTGAGTCATCTCCACCCGATTGTCTACTTTGCGCTGTTTATTGTTGCGCTTCTGGCTATTTTCAATTTGATTCTTCAGGGCTGGATACGGCTGGAGTGGCCTGTGTTTGCCTTCCTGAGACGATTTCTTAACCTGAACCGCACAGAGGACGGCCGCATCAATCAAGAACCCCACAGAAGGCTCTCGAACGAAGCCGACGCGGGTATCGTCGGAGTGCGAAGGGCGCCGGCGCCGAGGATACGGCGTGTTCAAACGCCGCTGGACGGCGTCAATCATCCCATGCCGAACTTCTTTTCCACCTCCGGCGCGCAAACGGGGGCGCCTCGAATACTTAACAACACCGCCAAGAAGGTGAAGCAAGGGGACTTCAAGTTTTCGTCGGCCGTAGATGTGCCTTCAAGTGAGGAACTGGAGCGTCGTGACAAGGAACAAATCGTAATTTGCGGAGCGGTAAAGGGTCCGTACGGGAAAGGGGTGTCCTCCGTTATCGTGTATCTCACGAATGAGAACGGCGCTCGTGTGGGTCAATCCTGTCGGAGCGCGCCCGAATCCGGTGAGTTTCGCGTCCTGATCCACGAGCCCGGTCGCTATGCGCTCAATGGGTACAAACGTGGATATATTCGAGAGAGTATGGAGCCGCTCATTGTCCCCATCGAATCCGGGAAGATCGAGGGTTTCAATTTCGTAATGATACCCGAAGGGTGCGCCATTCACGGCCATATTGCCGATGAGAGCGGCGCTGCCCTGACCGATGTCGAAGTGAAGTGTATATGCGGCGCTGAAAACATTACTCGATCCGGACGAACGGATGAATCGGGCGCCTACGGCATTATGGGAGTGCTCGTGAATTCCAGATGCAGACTTGAAGTGCATGATTCTAACCGGAACATCATTGCGGTCTCTGATCCCTTCGAGACGGTGCAAACCAAAGAGATGCGGCGAGATCTCGTAGTTAATACATCCGAGACGCCCGCGGTTGGACCGCTTAAGGCTCAGTGGGCGCACGAGGACCACGTCGTTCCGCCAATGAACCAAGCCTCTATTATGGAAGCCGGCCCACCACCCGAACCCGCAGCAGGGACTTCGGCGTCGTAGGAACGATTACCGACGCCGTGCCAACCCCAGGAATTTTATTCCCCGTAACGGCGCCGTAGCTTACGTTTGTTGTGCACTCTTCTGGGGAAGTCGCGGCTAAAATTCCTCGCCTTCTACCCCATAAGTGTATAATCCAATAAAGCAGGCTTTCACGCTTGATACCGATGTGCTTTCAACAGAGTAAGACAGAGGGAGCTTTTATCGCAAAGTAGCTTTTTACAACCTCTTTCTAAGAAATTTGTGGTAATCGCCGAAGGAGGCATTTTCTTCTTGAGAAAAGCCGTTTTCGGCAGTTGCAGAAGCTCTTGGAGAGAGGTTTGGGGAGAAACTTCTTCCAAGAAGGTTTTCCTTGATAGTACCTCTTTGATTACACATTGGTATGAGAGCATTTCCGGTATGCTCCTTTACCGAACAAGCTCTACCCATCGTTGAGCGATACTGCCCACTATTACCGATTCAAAGCGTCGTCGGCCCGCATGGCTGAGGCTTTCAGCGAGGAGTGCGGCCTCATGGGGCTCTACACAGTCGGCCTTATTGAGAAAAACCGAGACTGCCGCGCTGGGCGGCGCATTCTTCAATCCGCCCATTGGATGCGTTAGAAGGCGCGTCACTCCCGCCGGCGTGATGGGCTCGCCTCTTTGCAATTGTGTGAGTTCCAGAAAACGGTCGAGCCTGTGGACCGTACGGGTTCCGGCCGGCCGGCCTAGGCAGTCCAAGCCGACTACCACGATCACGAGATCCGCTTTCGAGGGGATTACCGGCTCCCACCACCCCGGGGCTTTTACGGGGAGTCCGGCGGCTCCGTCCGCTTCCACGAGGATGTGGTCCGCTTCACCCACGAGACAGTCGATCTCCTTGGGCAAAAACCCATGAAGCTTGCCTTCGCACACACGGGGGCTAATTGTGATGTGACCTCCACCGAACGCAGGCGAGCTGCGAATCCGCTGGAGCGAACCTATTCTGACGGTGGGGGATTGATTCAGGCTGGGGAAGCGTATCTTGGTGGTGGTTGTAGTGAGAACGCTGCGGCCCGAGGCTCGCAATTGCTCGGCAAGGGCAAACATGAGGGACGTTTTGCCGCCGGAGCCCACAACGGCAATAAGACGGCGCGTCCTGTGGAGATCGAGGCCGGCCACGAGATACGACCGTCCCGTGAACTTGGACTCCGGCTCGCAGGGCTGGGGACGCCTTTGCGCCGGACGGCAATCTAAGAGGAGACTCATATCTCCTCCGAATCATTCCCTTGGGAATTCAAGAGATTTTCACGCTCGCCATGAACAGCTATATGTACCACGTATCGATCCTAAATCCACGGGGGGCAAAGGCTGTAGCGAATCTTAAACGAGGAAGCGTTTCCCGAAACCATCATCGGGCCTTTGCAGTAATCATATTTATAGGTCTTGATGGTGTAAAAGCCGCGATTACCGATTTCATAGCATTTGGTTTGCTGATCCCAGGTGATCCAAACCTTGAAGTCCTCCAGAAGCTCATACGGAGGCGTTGTGCGAATATCGTAAATTTGCACATACACCGGCCCTACGTGACCTTCCGGCCAATTGATGAAATAACGCGTGCCTCGGGCTGAGGCGGGAACAACAGCGAGAGCGATAATTAAGACGCCGATGGTTGCGCTTAGGATTAGTTTTTTCATGTAATCCTCTTTAGGAACAGGAAATTCCAACTCGGCGTCACTATACCATTCTTTTCGTAAAAATTAAAGTAGTTTCTATATTTATCAGTCAAGATGCTGCTTTTGGACTACTAATTCAACGTCAACTTACTCTTGTCGGTGTTCATCACTCCGCGCAAACTCCGCCGCCTCTCCCGCAGCCGCACACGGCCGGCTTGGGATTCAGCCTATCGTAGAGTTCCAGTTGTTCTTTGATGGAGAGCTTTTTCGCCTTCTCGCCTGGAGGTCTGCATCGTCGGCACCGACTTTCCGCACAATGCTGGCACATGGAGCAGTCGGGACATTGCGGCTTGGGGGATTCTCCCGTGTTCTGAGATTGCATCGTTTTACCTGGTATGTTATGGATTTTAGTTTTATTGACTATAACAATCTTTGTCCTGATTGGAAGATGAACCATGAATTTACCCGCAGTGACCCGGACGAATTGCGACTCGCTCAAGCTCATAAACAGAGGAAAGGTCCGAGATGTCTACGAGGTTGGGGACAACCTGCTCATTGTCTCCACGGACAGGATTTCGGCTTTTGATGTGATCCTGCCCGATCCCGTTCCCATGAAAGGCGTTGTGCTCAACCAATTGAGCGTCTTCTGGATGAAGAAGATGGCCGACATTTGCCCCAATCACCTTGTTGAGACGAATGTCAATCGTTTTCCTAATGAATGCGCCCCTTACGCAGCGACCCTCGCGGGACGCAGTGTGATTGCGCGTAAGGCGCAAGTCTTCGTTGTGGAATGCGTGGCGCGGGGCTACATCATTGGGAGCGGCTGGAAGGATTACAAGCGGACCGGGGCCGTATGCGGCATCGCCTTGCCTCCGGGTTTACGCGAGGCCGAAAAGTTGTCCGAGCCGCTGTTCACGCCTTCGACCAAGGCGGAGCTTGGAAGCCACGACGAGAACATCTCCTTTAAGGAAACGGTGAATCTCATAGGAGAAGAATCCGCAAAGTGGCTGCGGGACAAGACGCTGGAACTCTACGCATTCGGGGCTCGCTGGGCCAAGGAACGCGGCGTCATCATAGCGGATACCAAGTTTGAATTCGGGGTAATAGACGATGTCCCCACTCTTGTGGACGAGGCTTTGACTCCGGATTCCTCTCGATTTTGGCCCGTGGACCAATACCAAGTGGGCATGTCCCCGCCTTCCTTGGATAAGCAATTTGTTCGGGATTACCTGGAAACCTTGGACTGGGACAAAACCGATCCGGGGCCAAGCTTGCCCGAACATGTTCTCCTGCAAACCGCCGATAAGTACAAGCAGATATATCGTATTCTCACGGAGAGGGAAATCTCGCACGTAGCTGGGTAGATTCATTGACCCTGCGTCACTGCGATCCCTTGCGTCGCCGAGACGTCACGTCGTCTTGGCGCCGATCAGTTCTTCCTTCCGGAGCACATAATGTACAAGAGCACGAAATTCATATTTGTAACGGGTGGGGTGCTTTCCTCGTTGGGCAAAGGTTTATCGGCCGCAAGCATCGGCGCGCTCCTGGAATGCCGCGGCCTAACCGTCACGCTGCTCAAGATGGACCCCTACATCAACGTGGACCCCGGCACCATGAACCCCTTTCAACACGGTGAGGTCTATGTCACCGAAGACGGAGCGGAAACGGATCTGGACCTGGGCCATTACGAACGGTTTACACGGGCGACGCTCCGCCAGAAGAACAACTTCACCACGGGCCGCATCTATGACGCGGTTATCCAAAAGGAACGGCACGGGGAGTATTTGGGCGCTACGGTTCAGGTTATTCCGCATATAACCGACGAGATTAAACGAAAGATCCTGGAAGTGGGCCAAGAGGTCGATGTGGCTATTGTCGAGGTGGGCGGTACAGTGGGCGACATCGAGAGCCTGCCCTTTCTCGAGGCTATCCGGCAACTTCGGGCGGACTTGGGTCCACAGAACGTGCTCTATATCCATTTGACGCTCCTGCCCTTTGTGCGGGCATCCGGCGAAGTGAAGACCAAACCTACCCAACACAGCGTCAAAGCGCTCCGAGAGGTGGGCATCCAGGCGGATATTCTTATATGTCGCACGGAAAAGCCTATAACCCGTGACATTAAGGATAAAATTGCGCTCTTCTGCAATGTTTCACCCGAAGAAGTCATTGCAGCGGAAGACGTGGCGTGTATCTATGAGCTGCCGCTCAAGCTCCATGATGAAGGGCTTGACCACAAGATAGTTGAGCTGCTGAACATCTGGACCAGAGCCCCCGTGCTCGAAGAATGGCAAGCCTTCAACGCTAAGGTGAATTCCCTCACAGAAGAAGTGACCATCGGGATCGTGGGTAAGTACGTGGATCTCCACGAGTCCTACAAAAGCCTCAATGAGGCGCTGTTCGCCGGTGGTGTGGCAAATTCCGCCAAGGTGAACCTCGAGTTCATCGACTCAGAAAAGATCGAGAAGAACGGAATCACCGACGAATTTGCTTCGGTGCAGGGTATCCTCGTCCCAGGGGGTTTTGGAGTGCGCGGCATCGAAGGAAAGATCGAGGCGGTTCGCTACGCTCGGGAGCACGGCATCCCCTACTTCGGGATATGCCTCGGGATGCAAATAGCGGTCACGGAATTCGCCAGAAACGTGTGCACCTTAACCGACGCGAATTCCACCGAATTCAACTCATTGACACCTCACCCGGTGATCGACCTCATGCGGGATCAGCGCGGGGTAACGGATAAAGGCGGCACAATGCGGCTGGGTACGTACGACTGCGAGATCGCTCCTGAGAGCCTGTGTCACGACATTTACGGCGAAACCCACATCAGCGAGCGACATCGCCACAGGTATGAGTTCAACGAAACGTATCGAGAACAACTCGAGGCAAAAGGTCTCAAAGCAGCAGGGCTCTCTCCGGACGGCAAGCTCGTGGAGCTGGTGGAATACCGCGATCACCCCTGGTTCGTCGGGTGTCAATTTCATCCCGAGTTCAAGTCTCGGCCCATGGAACCCCATCCGTTGTTCAGCGCATTCATCAAGGCCGCAGTAGATTACAAGCGCCGACAGGAAGGCCGGAGCGAGCAATCATGAGCGAATCCCCTTCAACGCCTAACTTGAAGATAGGCCCTTATTCCATTCGTCGCGGTGACGACTTCTTCGTCATCGCAGGCCCGTGCGTAATCGAGTCCGAAGGCGTCACCCTGGAGATCGCAGAGGAACTTGCGGCCATATCGCGGGCCTTAAACACGCCCATCATTTTCAAGGCCTCGTTTGACAAAGCGAATCGCACGTCCATAGATTCATATCGTGGACCGGGGATTTCCGCGGGTCTGGCCGTTCTGAACAAGGTGAAGGCTCGAACGGGTCTCCCGGTGATCTCGGATATTCACGATCCGAGTCAGGCGCCCATTGCTGCGGAAGTCCTGGACATGATTCAGATACCCGCGTTCCTTAGTAGACAAACGGATCTTTTGGCGGCGGCGGCGAGGACTGGCCTGCCCATTAATCTCAAGAAGGGACAATTCCAATCCCCTGAAGACATGATCCACGGCGTGCGAAAGATCACCCAATCCGGCGGCGGGCGTATTCTACTCACCGAACGGGGCTCGTCATTCGGGTACAACGACGTTGTCGCAGACATGCGTTCCATTGTGCGCCTAAAGAGCTTGGGGTATCCGGTGGTGTTCGATGCGACGCATTCCGCTCAGTTCCCCGGAAAGGGCGACGGCCGCTCGGGTGGGGATCGCAGGCTGGCTCCTCACCTCGCCCGGGCTGCGGTGGCGGCGGGCGCGGACGGCGTGTTCATAGAAACGCATCCTCGGCCGGACGAGGCCCTGTGCGACGGGCCGAATTCCCTGTATTTGGGAGACGTGCGGGCGTTGGTCCGCAATCTCAAAGAGCTGTTCGCGCTCATTCCTAGAGAAGAGCCCCAGGCGGCTCCGAATCAGTCCACGAAACCACGTGACGAGGACCTGACCGAGAAGCTACGCAAGATAAAGCTCATCATCTTTGATGTTGACGGTGTGCTCACGGGCGGACAAATCGTTTACGCCGGGGATGATGTCGAGATAAAATACTTTCATGTTCGAGATGGACATGGTATAAAGATTGCTAGACGCATCGGACTAGAAATAGCCCTTATCACCGGACGTAGTTCTCCCATGGTGGACAAGCGCGCTCGAGAGTTGGGCATCGACACCGTGTATCAGGGCATGAAGGACAAATGCGTGGCTCTCACGGCGATCATGGAGAAATACGGGTTCATCCGTGAAGAGATTGCGGTGGTCGGTGACGATATTGTGGATATACCGCTCATGCGACGCGCAGGGGTTAGTTTCACTGTCCCCGAAGCTGGTCAGGACGTCATGGCCGAAGCCGAAGTTGTCACCCGCCACAGAGGCGGTGAAGGCGTAGCTCGAGAGGTCATTGAACGCATCTTGCTTGCGCAGGGCAAATGGCCCGCTGTGATGGAACGCTATTTCGCGTGAGCGGGTGTCTCAGCCCCTTCGCTGCGAATCAAACGCATGAAACGGCCGTTTGGGGTGTTTTCCCACGTTATGAAGTATTATGTTATAATTGAATCGGCTAGGCCTAACGTGTGTTCCTAAATTCGGCTTTGCAAGCGGTGAAGCGCTTTTGTGAGTGTAGGATGGTTATCGGTGATGAGCATGAATCACAAAGAAATTGAACGCTGGTATCGTCTCAAACGAATAAAGACCGCATCCCAGGTTTTAGTGATCGCTGCGGTGGTTTTGGCGGCGCCGGCGTATATGCTGTCCAAAGCCATGAAGACCGATACCGAAAGCTTTACCGCAGCCACGGCCGGGTCCGGCATGCGCATCGAGAACTTCTCCTATTCCGCTCCGGGCGTTCACCCGTGGGAACTCAAGGCTACGTCCGCCACCGTTACCGATAACCTTGATAATGTGCATCTGGTGAATCCTAATGCGTTGTACAAGGGCGGCCGAGGCGACGATATTCGCTTGACCGCGGAAACCGGCAAACTCGATAAGGCCTCGCGCAGAATGACGGCTCTGGGCAATGTGAAGGTCGCCTATCGGGACATGGCGCTATTTGCTTCGGAAATAGACTATCTGGACGACAAGAAGACCGTCAACTCCAGCTCGGAAGTCCGCTTGGACGGCGGTGATCTTCAGGTTACGGGCGCAGGTATGCGACTGTCCATAGATCAGGAAGAGGTCACCATCGAGAACGACGTAAAAGCCAATATATCGAATGTGCGGCTGTTCAAAACCCACAAGAAGACTGCAATGGGATCATGACGTGACCGGTCGATTCTGGGCGAGCATTCTCGTTGTTGCTCTGTGGACATGGGGATTCGTTTGTCCGGCTCCCTTGTGCGCCGCGGCGAAGACGCCCGTTTCAGACATTGAAGTCACCGCAAAGAAAATGGTGGCGAAA
Organism: Desulfomonilales bacterium; assembly: GCA_038205805.1. Lineage (GTDB taxonomy): Bacteria > Desulfobacterota > Desulfomonilia > Desulfomonilales > Desulfomonilaceae > JBBSBY01. The sequence continues at coordinate 7,097 of JBBRBO010000085.1, read as the reverse complement.
ATGGTCAACAAGGGCGTAGAGCTTACCTTCGACGGCCGTGTGAAGGTCAAACAGGACGACATGTCCTTGACGTGCGACAAGCTGGTGGGCTTTTACGAAGAAGACGGCAAGAGTGAAAAAGGTCGGGGTGCAAACGCAATGGCTAGTTCGGTGAAATCCGCCACGGCCACCGGCAATGTGAGAATAACCAAGGGAGAGATTCGAGCGGAAGCGGGCAAGGCCGTGTTGGACAATGTGCATCGCACCGCCACCCTTACGGAAGGACCGCCCGTGGTTAGACAAGGTCCCCACACCTTGTCCGCTCCCACGATCATCATCTACTTGGATGAAAACAGGGCGGAACTTCTAGGTGAGATCACAGCGACGATCAACCCCGGCAAAACAAAAAAGGAAAAAGACCGATAATCGCTCCAGTTCGTGAACTCAAGGCCGAAAACCTGGTAAAGAGCTACGGCGGCCGCAGGGTAGTGGATGACGTAAGTTTGGGGATTTGCTCGGGGCAAGTGGTGGGACTCTTGGGTCCCAACGGCGCAGGGAAAACCACAACCTTCTACATGATTACGGGCTTGGTGAAGCCGGAAGACGGCCGCATCCGCCTGGACGGACAGGATATTTCTCGGTTGCCCGTGTATCTGCGAGCTAGACTGGGGTTAAATTATCTCCCGCAGGAAACGTCGGTTTTTAGAAAACTCACCGTCTCGGACAACATCATGGCTATTCTGGAAACGGTGGAATCCGATAAAAGAATACGTAAGGAACGGCTGGAGAGGCTCCTGGGGGAGCTGGATCTCACGCGTATGCGTGACCAGCGCGCCGACAGCTTGTCCGGCGGCCAAAAGCGACGCCTGGAAATCACGCGGGCCTTGGTCACCAACCCCGACTTCATCTTGCTGGACGAACCCTTCGCCGGATTGGATCCGATAGTCGTGTTGGAAATCCAGAAGATCATCAGAAAGCTGAAAGATCAAGGAATCGGCATCGTAATAACGGATCACAATACTAGAGAAACACTGGGAGTTTGTGATATAATCTACCTATTAGACAAAGGTAAAATTTTAGAACAGGGAGACCCCGAAACTATCGCGAACAGCGATCGCGCCAAAGAAGTTTATCTCGGCAAAAAATTCAGCATGTAGATCAGCGGCGGACAATGGCTCTTGAAATAAAGCAAACACTACGACAGACGCAACAACTGGTAATGACGCCCCAGTTGCAGCAGGCTATTCGGTTGCTTCAGTACAACCATCTCGAGGTCGTGAACGAATTGGAGCACGAGCTGCGGGAGAATCCTTTATTGGAAGTAGCCTCTTTCGATGAGCCTTTCCCGGACGGCGACGCACGTCCCGACCTGACATCACTGGAGGATGCCATAAAGGAGCCCGAGCGGCCCCGCAACGACATTGCGGAAGTCGATTGGGACAATTATCTGGAAAGCTACGGCGCCGATTACTCCCCCCCGCAACGGGATTTTTCCGAACATCCTCAGTTGGAGAATATGGCGAGTTACCAGGAACGCCTCCTTGACTACTTGTTTCGGCAGCTTCAGTTGAGCGACATAGAAGGGTATGATCGTCGCATTGCGGTGGAGATCATCGGCAACATCGACGAAAGCGGGTACCTCGACATTGAACTTGATGAACTTGCTCGGACGCTTGACGTCCCTGTGGAGGACGTGGAGAGCATTTTGCTGCGGGTGCAGGAATTCGATCCACGAGGCATAGCGGCAAGGAACCTCCAAGAATGCTTGCTCTTACAAGCCCGCGCCCTAGACCCTCGTGATCCTCTTGTCATTGAAATTATTGAGGAAGGCTTTGATCTTCTTGAAAAGGAAAAATACGAAGCCCTCATCAAGAAGCTCAAAATCACCTATGAAGAGCTGAAACCCGCTCTCGCAATCATCGGTAAGTTTGATCCCCGTCCGGCCAAGCCGTTCACGTCTACGGATACGGTGTATGTGGCTCCCGATATTCACATTATTAAGGTTGGGTCGGACTATCAGATTATGGTCAATGATGAGGGGCTGCCGCGCCTCAAGATAAGCTCTCTCTATAAGAAGGATGTCCACACCGCAGGCGCTGCAGGACTCACAAAGGACTACATCCAGGAGAAGACGCGCGGGGCTCTGTGGCTCATCAAGAGCATTCATCAGCGACAAAGAACCATTTACAAGGTCACCGAATCCATTGTAAAGTTCCAGCGCGAGTTCTTCGACAAAGGCATAGATTACCTCAAGCCTTTGATTCTCAAGGACGTGGCCGATGATGTGGAGATGCACGAATCGACCATAAGCCGAGTCACCACGAATAAATATGTTCAAACCCCTCGGGGAATCTTTGAACTTAAGTTCTTTTTCAATGCGGGAATTCGCCAGGGAAGCGATTCCATTGCGGCTGAAGCGGTGAGAAACCAGATTTTCCGCATTGTGAAGAATGAAAACCCGAAAAGTCCGGCAAGCGACAAGGAGATCGTTGAAGCGCTTGCGCGATATGACATTCATATTGCTCGCCGTACCGTAGCCAAGTATAGAGAACAACTTGGCATATCTCAATCGAGCAAACGCAGAAAAAGATTCTAATTGCAGTTTGACTCATACCTCAGGAGGTAGTTTCTATGCAACTTTCCGTCACTTTTCGACATATGGAACCTTCAGAAGCGCTGAAGGGCTATGTCCAGGAAAGAACTGCAAGACTGACCAAGTACATCGATAAACCCCTGGAAAGCCAGGTTATTTTAACCGTAGAAAAATTCAGGCAAATCGCGGACGTGGTCATCAATGCGAACGGAATCCGTATCGCAGGACAAGAAGAACACGAAGACATGTATGCGGCGGTGGATCTTGTCATGGACAAGATTGAACGGCAGATCAAGAAGTACAAAGGCAAAATTCGTCAGCACAAACCCGCCCAAGGCAAAGACCTCACGTGGAAAAGGGAAATCTACGAGCCGGACAGCTTCGACGATGACAGAGAAGCGGTGATAATGAAATCCGAACACTATTTCATCAAACCAATGTCCGTGGACGAAGCGGCCATGCAAATGGATCTGTCCGATCAGGAATTTCTTGTTTTTAACAATGCGTCCACCCAAACCATCAACGTGTTGTATCGCAGGAAAGACGGAAATTACGGGCTGATCGTTCCTCAGAATTCATAGGAAGCGTTACCAGGCTTTAAAGGCCCGCTAAAGCCGCTGAAAACGGGAGGGGAGACTCTCTTTCCCCTCCGGACCAATCCCTTGTGTAGCGCCGAATAGACACACGGGCGCCGCGGGTTCGGGTGAGCCTCCGACGATTGTCGTCACCGGATGGTTACCCGGCGGAAGGCGCCGCCCCATGAATTCCCGTCCTCGAAAAAGACGGGCGCTCCGCATCAGTGACCGACGGTCGGTTATTAAGCTAATATCTCATACCGACACCCTTTCACAGTAGTATTAGCGGAGTTCTTATTGCAAAGCAGGTTTTTCGAACCTCTTTCTAGGAAATTTGTAATAATCGCCGAAAGCAGCATTTCACCCTTGATAAAAGCCGATTTCGGACATTGCAAAAGTTCTTGGAGAGGGGTTTGGGGAGAAGCCTTCTTTCAAGAAGGTTCTCCCCAATATTCCTTCTTTGATTAGGCATTGGAAGCGAAGCAGACTTCGTTTGAACATACGGCGGCGCTGTGCTAAGAAGACTTGTACGTTTTAGTTCGAACTTATTCGGTTATTGAGGCGTCTTCATGAGAATCACGGACTTTCTCCGTCTCGAAACAATCATTTCTACTCTACATGCGGATTCAAAAGAAGACGTTCTTGCCGAACTTGTGGAGCCGCTCACAAAATTATACACCTTCGACAAGACGGTTCTCGTCAAGACCCTAATTTCCAGAGAAAACTTGGGGAGCACCGGTATTGGAGACGGAGTGGCCATACCTCACGCTAAATTCGAGGGAGTAAATACGCTGGTGGCGTCCTTCGGTCGCAGTGTCAAGGGTGTGGATTTCGGCTCAATGGACAACAAGCCGGCGCACTTGTTCTTTCTCTTGGCGGCGCCGCAAAACGGAGCGGCCGAGCATCTTAAGGCCCTCGCGCGTATTTCCCGCGTATTCAAGGATCCTCTTCTCAAGACGGCCCTGCTGAAGGCCGAATCGGCCCAAGAAATCTATGATCTCATTCAGGAATACGATCAGCGCTTTCCGTGAGAGGAGCGATGGGGGACCGCCGAAGCCTTGTCACTACCTAATTTTCACCGTGATTACAGTCGGTTACAGGGCAGCAAAGTTCTCCAGTATTCTTAAGCCGTTTTGTTGGCTTTTCTCGGGGTGAAACTGCACCGCAAAGATATTGTCTTTCGCCACCGCGCATGGAAACGTGATGCCGTAATCTGATTGTCCCGCAATGTGCTCGCGATTTTCGGGCAGCACGTAGAATGAATGCACGAAGTAGAAGTAGGATTCCGTGGGAATCCCCTTGAAGATCGGGACTTCTTTCGTAAATGACACCTGGTTCCAGCCCATATGCGGGATCTTGAGACCCATGTCTCGGCCGAATTCCACGACCTTGCCCGGCAAAACGCCTAAACCCTCATGGCGACCAAACTCCTCCGACTCTGCAAACAGGAGCTGTAACCCCAAACATATCCCTAAAAACGGGCGACCGCAGGCCAGAAACTCACCGATGGGTTCGATAAGTTCATACTTCTTGAGATTTTTCATACATTCGGGGAACGCGCCCACTCCGGGCAGCACGAGCTTGTCCGCTTTAACTACCTGCTCGGGGTCGCGTGAGATTACCGCTTCGCAACCAATCTTCTCGAAGCCCTTTTGCACACTGCGGAGGTTCCCCATTCCGTAATCGACTACCACTATCATTCCAGGACACCTTTCGTGGACGGAGCGACTTTAGACCGGGGGTCAAGCGCGACCGCCCGCCGAAGAGCCTTGCCTAAGCCCTTGAAAATAGCCTCAGCGCAATGGTGAGGATCCGTTCCCGTAACCGAGACATGAAGATTCATTCCGCAGCGGTCCGCCACCGCACGGAGAAACACCTCAACGAGATCGAGGGCGAACGACCCTGCGTGGCGATTCGACAGCGGATTCGAGTAGACCACGTACGACCGCCCCGACAAATCCACCACCACGGAAGCAAGCGCCTCGTCCATGGGGAGCATAAAGAAGCCGTAGCGACAAATGCCGACTTTGTCTCCAAGGGCCTGCTTGAGGGCCTGCCCGAAACAGATCCCCACATCCTCGACGGTATGGTGAAGATCAACATGGAGATCGCCCGTTGCAGTCAGCTCCATGTCGAACATGCCGTGGTAGGCGATGTGGTGCAGCATGTGGTCGAAAAAGCCCACGCCGGATTTAATCTTCGTGGCTCCGGCCCCGTCCAAACATAGAGTGAGTTGAATATCCGTTTCCGCGGTCTTTCGCGATATGGTCGCCGATCGTCCTGCGCTCATACCATGTCATCCTTTTCACGTGTGATATGGGCGCCCAGGGAGGCTAATTTTTCTTCGAGTTTTTCATAGCCGCGGTCCAGGTGGTACACCCTGTGCACTTCCGTGACGCCCGTGGCTGCGAGACCGGCCAGGACCAAGCATGCGCTGGCTCTTAGGTCCGTGGCCTGAACGTGCGCGCCGGATAAGCGCTTCACGCCGCGAATTTCCGCGTTCCGACCGGAAACCCGAATGTCGGCGCCCATACGCACAAGCTCCTGCACGTGCATAAACCTGTTTTCAAAGACGTTTTCCCGTATGCGACAATTCCCGCAACTAAGCGCCATCAGCGCCATGTACTGGGCCTGGAAATCCGTTGCAAAACCAGGGTAAGGGTGGGTTTCCACGTCGCAGGCATTTACGTGGCCGTTACACCGCACTCGAACGGAATTATCCGTGGTTTCAAGAATCAAGCCCGATTCCGCGAGCTTATCCAAGAGCGACCCGAGGTCCGTCGGCCTACAGCCGCACACGGTGACGTCCCCCCGCGTGAGCGCTGCGGCCATCAGATATGTGCCCGCCTCTATGCGATCCGGCATGACCTCGTGTACGATGCCGTTCAGCCGATTTACGCCTTCGATACGAACAGTGGGTGTGCCGGCGCCTGTGATGCTCCCCCCCATTCGATTTATGACGTGGCCGAGTTCCATGACCTCAGGTTCCACGGCGCAGTTACGGAGCATGGTGACTCCCTCCGCCAGGGCTGCGGCCATCATGAGGTTTTCCGTGCCTGTGACGGTCACCATGTCGAAAGTGAAATCCGCTCCTCGCAACGTGTCCGCCCGTGCATGAATATACCCGTTCAGCAACTCGATATGCGCGCCCATCGCCTCAAGGCCCTTGAGGTGTTGGTCGATGGGCCTAGCGCCTATTGCACATCCACCCGGTAGGCTGATGACCGCCCTGCCCTCTCGCGCCATCAGAGGGCCTAAAACCATCACCGAGGCGCGCATGGTCTTCACGAGTTCATACGGCGCGGTGTGATCGGTGATCTCACGAGCCTTGATCCGCAACGTCCCCGGTGTGAAATCGTCCAGCTGAACACCCAATTGCAGCAGCAACTGCTTCGTGGTGCGAATGTCCCTTAGAGCGGGCGCTCGATGGAAGACCATTTCGTCATGGGTGAGCAGTGCGGCGCACATGATAGGCAAAGCCGCGTTTTTTGAACCGCTGACCTCGACTTTCCCTGACAAGGGCGTTCCACCTTTGAGGATAATTTTTTCCACGACTCTCTCTTTTATTGGGCAGTATAGTCGGTTCAAGGCCGAAACCACGGGCGTACGCTTAACAACGGCGGCCGTTCAAGGCGATACCATCCGTCAAAAGCAATACCATGTCAATAACTTGAACCGCGTTTCTTGAGGAAATCGCCTCCTGCCGCCGCTACGCGCTCGGAACCGGCGAGAGGCGTTTCAAGCGTCGGCGTTTGCATCGGCGACTTGAATGGAGACGCTCGACAGAATCGGGCAAATCATTTATCCGACGAGGCTCTTGCAAAAGTCTTTTTTTATTCTTGGTGAGGTCGGATAAAATCGCGTTACGGGCAAAGCCGTGATAGTGTGTTTTTGACATAAAGACGCATTCTCACAGGAGATGCCCGTGACGCTGAACAAAGCAATATCAT
>JBBRBO010000084.1:0-17261 GCA_038205805.1 Desulfomonilales bacterium | reverse complement strand
CGTATCCGAACGAGGAAGGATAAGAGAAGTCATCTTCCCTAAGGATGGACACACTGCCGTGTACACATACACGGATTGTCGGACAATTTGTCGAGGAACCATCGGACGCATTCCTTTGGGCGCCCAGCAAGACCGTCCGACGCTTATTCTTCCAAACCGCCCCTGATCAACAGGGACTCGAACCGCCGGTCTATGATCTTTGGGATCTCTGCCGCTTAGGACGCGCTTTTCAATTCCGGAGAATTTTTTTTAAACCGCCCTTGAGCCGCGGGATTTGCATTCACGTGGCGAGGCCTCCCTTTGATCTTTCTCCATCCATGTCTCTCCATCAAACGGTAGACGGTGGAATGATGAACTTTAAAACCTAATTTCTTCTCAAAAGCCTTTGGATTTCTTTGGCCGTCGCTATTTGTCCTCTAGCGGCTTTGGAGAAGAATGATCGCATGAAAGCAAGTTCCTCTTCATGGGTCGGGTGCTTCGGGGCGGGCTTCCTGGGTTTCTTCACAAAGAGGGCCTTCGGTCCGAACCGGTTATACCGAGAGATCCAATTACTGACGGTCTGCCCTGCCACGCCTACGCTTCGAGCTATGTCTCCGGCGGGTCGAGGCTCGACCAGAGCATTTATTACCACAACACTTTTTGCGCGATTCTCTTATCATTCGTTCTCTTTAGCTCAAACTGAAGCTCTTCCAAGGTCATCCACGCTGCAGCTCTCGTAACGCGTCCCATAAGACCCCTCCTATATTACGTATGTAATGTACCAGAAACGCATAATAATCGCGAGCCTCTCTAATCGAATTACCGCGAAGTGGTATAAGACGTCTGCCTGATGTGTCGTTCTCAACGGACCGCGCGTATCTATGTCCGAAACTCCCCTTTGCGAATGTGCAGTCTTAACGCGGTGTCGTTAATATACCTGCTCAGTGTAAATTCACTGCTCAGGTGCTCCGTTGGTATGGTTAAGCCAACCCGGGAAAATTCACTCAAAATTAAATCCGGTGAATGTCTGAAGAACATGCGCTCCAGCACCTGGTGCATAGTGAATGCCGAGATGTTGCCCAATGGGGGAATAACCAGCTCTCTCTGTATCGGCAGAAGGTAAAAAAGCAAGTCAATATCATAATCGCCTACACGGCTCTGCAGGCGCACTTCAGGCGCGTATTTCCCGGAGGCTTGTTTAATCCCGTAACGACGAAAAATCACGTGGGAGAGATTTTGCTGGCATAGATAAAGCGTGGAAGACAAATCGAAAATATCTAGGGCACGTTTTTCCGATTGTTCGACAAACGTTTGACCATAGGGTTCCTGCGGCCGTGTGAGAAAAGGTTCATTCTTGTTAGCGATAAAATCCACTATTGTAGCGCCCAACGAGCACGATAGAGAAACCGGATTGTCTCCAGTGTCCATACCTTGTTTTTGAATTTTTTCCAAAATCAAATCGTGATCGTGTCCCGCCGTCATCCTTTGAATCACCTGCTGTAGAAAGAAAGGATTGGTGTTGAACTTTTCTGACAGAATAATGCGCTGCATCTGCTGAATGTGCAATTCCATAAAATAGTGGGATGATGCGACATACATGCTGATCGTGTCCGGGCGGTCGGTTTTTGGGACATACCGTTTCCAGATATGCTTCCAGTTGTACTCTTTCATTAAACCGAGAACATAGATGAGGTCGAAACCGTCTACGTCCCTATGTTCAATTTCGGAAATGGGAAAAACGGGTTGCATATGCAGGCCTCCGTGCTACGCGTTAGTGGTAGTTGCGCACCGCGGCAAGACGACTGAAACAGCGGTATCAGTGAATTTCAATATGAACTTCTTTGCCCCGCTCCTGGAGCAAATTCGCGATCGCCTGAACGCTTCTGCTTTTGAAGCCCATTTCCTGAGGGAGATTTGGATTTAAATGAGCGGGATTGATAGCCTGCCCGAGGAAGATCGAAATGGAATCAGCGAAAAGAAGTTCCCATGCTAGTTTGCTGGCGCCGTCTCTCTTACCCGACAATTCTTCCATCCCGTTGAGCTTCTGGAGAATCTCCAACGCGCCGTTCACCGTATGAACTCCCTCAGTGACGAGATCAAGGCCCTCCATTTTCCCCGTGGGGGGTATCTTGCTGGTCATAGTCGAGAGATCCACTATCACATCTTTGTTCAGAGACTTGCCGATTATACCAGCGGTTGTGCCTCCGCTCACTATCTTACGACCCGGCACGTCCAGAAATTTTTGCGTGACTATATCGTCGTCTTCCTTTTTTACGGGGGGCCCAATCATGAAGGCCGCAAAGCGTTTTGGCCGGATTTTCAATACTCCTACAGTGGTATCGTCACCGGGGCGGCCCTCGTAGAGCTGGTTGGCTTGATCTACCAGGATTTGTGCAATCTTCTGCGCGGAGGCGTCTTCGTAGACCTGAGTTTCCAGAAACTTGCCGATCTTCTCCCAATCCCACCCCAGATTAAGTAAGCCACCGATGCCTGCATGGATTTCTCCGTCACTTACAGTAATCAACCAATCACCGGCTTCGGCTTGCAGCTTCGATTCGCGGATTTTACGTGTGCCGATGACCCGATCCCGATAACGAAGCTGACTCACATATCCCCGTTTGAGAAAGAACGTAGGAGGATTATCGAATTCCGCAAGATACACACTGCCGTCGTTGAGCACCTTCAGGAGTGTGAACGTGCTATAGGCGATCTTTCTTACTTTGCACTCGGGTAAGGTGTCCGTGAGCGTTTCCACCACGTCTTCCAAGGGAAGACCACGTTCCATGAGTCTAAGTGCGATCTTAGTAGTGAGCGTGGCTAATATATTGGCCTTCACTCCGCTACCCAAACCATCCGAAAGTACCATTAATTTGCCGTTATCTATGGGAGCGACGGATAGAGAATCTCCGCAGAGAATTTCCCCATGTTTACATACGTGGGCATCGCCGGATTCTATAAACAATTCGGTCATCATCCGACTCCCTTGCGGGCCAATTTAATCAGCTCGAAAAGGGCGGCCTTTGTCTCAGCCGTGGTTTCACCCAATAAGCCGGCGATTTCCTGAGCGACCCGCATCTGTTGATGAATGACCTGTTGCGCTTTGCTGATGGTTTCAGCCTTGAGCACGTCAACTTCCTGTTCTTTCATAACGCTTTCGGTGATGTCGAGAAGCATGAGAACGCGTAGTTTTTCTTCTTTTAAATCAAAGTTATAGAGCTTCGCAGTGCGGCCTACCTTCTCCAATTGCAACCACCGCGGGCCTGAATCGTCCCCCCTCGCACTGCTAAACGGTTCGATTCCGAATAATTCGGAAAAGGTCTTGCCGTTGACTTGGTCGCCATCTACGCCCGCGAGATCAATAAAGGCTTGGTTATGATAGACGATTCTGTTTGAAGCGTCTGCAAGGGCTATGGCCACGGGAAGTTGCTGGAATATGGTTTCGGCCCTCTGGTCCGCATGTTGCTTTCTCGTGCGAGTCAATATCTGCCGCGATTGTAAGGCGGTATATACCGTAAGAAGTATCTGGTGCGGCCCGAACGGCTTTGGAATGTAGTCGAAAGCCCCGAGCTTCACGGTATCTTCAGCCGCCGCCGTGGATCTGAACGGCGCCGTGAGAATCACGACGATATCGGGCTGTCGGTACTTAATCTCTTTAAGTAATTCCATCCCCGTAAACCCCGGAGTATCGATTTCCGTAATAATGACGTCATAGAACTCTTTCTCCAGTTCATCGAGGGCTTGGTTTACGGTTCTGGTGAGCTTGACGTTGAAGCCCTCGCTCTCGAATATACGTTGACAGATCTCGAGAACCTTTTCCTCACTATCCATAACAAGGATGCTGCTCGTGGCGCCTTCTTCGTCTGGTGTGTAAGACCGCAGCATGGGATCAGAAATATGAGCCATAATATGGGCCATTCCGTCAGCCATCTTCTCTAACGACGCAAGTTTCTTCACGCGAGCCACTTGCTCCCTGGCTTGGTCAAGTTCCCCCATTTGAGCGGCTACCTTTGTGGCGAGTTGTTTACCGTACTCCTCCTGTCTTCTTTTGGCTTCCGCAAGGTTGCGAATCATCAGATTGAACGTGGCCGCCAGTTCACCAACCTCGTCAGTGGCCATTACCGGCACCTCGTGGCTTAGATCGCCTTCAGCCGCCCGCCTAGCTGAGTTCAGCATTTGCTCAAGCGGCCTATTAATCCATGTGACCAGGAAATACGATATTGCCGCCATCAAGAGCACACCAAAGAGTCCAACAAGCAGAAAGGTGGTAACCAAGCGCTCGATCACCCCGATGATCGGCTTTGCGAGGGCGCCGATCTCCATTGCGCCGATTATGTTTCCCCACGCGTCTTTTATTGGGCCAACCGCCGTAAAGTAGCGCGCCCCCTGGTACATCGCGGACGTGACCTCAACGTTTCCTCGTGTAAGCGGTCCCAAGCGAATGGTTTCATCCGCCTTGGGCAAATAGGCATTTCCGTTTGCGTCGCGCAGTGTGCTGGATACGGCCTGTTCTCCTACAAAGATGGTGATGAATCCCTCTTCACCGGAACCGGCCTCACCTAGTAAGCGCTGAGAAACCGGAGCGGGGAGGGGATGTTTGACCGGTACCAGATCGCCGCCAAGAAGCGCGCCGACCACTCTGTTTCCCGACACAACGGGATAGGCCGCCTCCATCACCAGGACGTTGTTAGCTTTGTCCTGAATTAGTTTGGCGGTTTCCTGATTGCGTTTCACTAACTCTTGCGTGGGTACAACGCGCAAGGAGGTATGGTTTTGACCGCCCACCGCCATGGCGATAAGAGGATCCTTGAACTGCAACGGGGTGGGCTCCTTCGAGAAGGCGTCGGCGATGACTGTGCCCGCAGCGTTGGTGAGCGTCAAGAAATCCAAGTGATTGTCTACTGCGAGCTTCTTCAGGAACACACGAAGCTCGGGAACGGCGCCTGCTTCGACCAACCCTCGGAGCTTGTCGGTATCGGCCGCAAATCGGACCTTGAGATCCAGCGTGTCAACGGAGTGCTTCAAAATGTACTCGGCGGTTCCAAGATCATCCCGCACGCGGGTTTGTGCCCGCTCAATGATCATGTCCCGAGCGAGTTGAGTTCCGATAAAGCTGGTCAAAAGCCCCACTAGAATGGCGACGCCCAAAAAGCCGCCCAGCACCTTTTTCTTGAGGGAAAAATTTTGGGCCCAAGTTAGAAAGCCGGACCAACTCTTCCACGACGCCTTAGAGGCGGTTTGCTCCATAACTCACACCCCTATTTCTTGCTTTTAAGAATCTCAGTGTCGAAAATTTCTTTGGCCTGCTCCACGGAGCTGACGTGAAATACCTCTCCGTCCACCAAAATGTTAGCTCCATCCGTGCATTTATCAAGACAAAAGGTCCCCTTTAGCTCGACCTCTCTTTCAAGTCCGGCTTCCTCGATGGCACTTTTAAAAAAATTGATGAGGTCGTGAGAGCCTTTTAAGTGACAAGCGCTGCCCACACAAACGGTTATGACGCGCATTGAATCAACTCCTTTTCCGGGGTGACGAAGGAAAGCGGCGCTTAGAGCCGGACCGGGCGAGTCTTTCGTCTCCGTTTTCGCTAAATAGCCCCTAGCGACTATTTCCTAAGTGATGGACATTAATACGTTCGTCGATATAATGGGGCGTTTCGGCCCGCAGGGGGTCCGCTTTGCGGCGCGGAGTCTCGCTCACGTCAAAAACGGCGGCGCCTAGGATGCGGAGTTCCTTTCACTATGATCCATCGGCTCGGGCGTGTTCTGCGCCCGTTAAATACAGGAAGAGGGTTCTCTCTCCATAACTCCGGCCGAATGAGGTTCCAGGCGCCGGAGTGACGTCCCGGAAAAGCTTCCTTTTTTATGCGTTGCGGCGTTATACACCATGTGGCTTTACATATGTGGGTTGCGGCGACGGCCGCTTAAACCGGCCGTATGGTTGAAGGTCTCTATCGCCGGCAAGGAAACAAGCTGTGTGCTGTTTCCACGAATGTGCCGTAGCGTGACGGCCAATGTAAAAATCGGCAGAACGTATTGACTTCTATACATTCGGCTATTCTACGGCCTCTAACTCATGTTTTCGACCGACTTCTTCATCAATCCGGTAATCACCTGAGCGGTCGTATCCACCACGGAGATTACCTTGCGATAGTTCATCCGTTTGGGTCCGATGACTCCTATACCGCCGATCACTTTTTCTTCAGATCGTATGGGATAGGCGACTACTGCGCAGGATTCGAATTCGTCAAGGCCGTGCTCCTGACCGATGAGGACTTGAATCCCATCCATTTTGAGAGTCTTGTGCAGAAGGCCCAACAAGCGACCTTTATCTTCAAAGCTCAAGAGAATGGCCTTGAGCTTCTCAATGTGGGCGAATTCAGGTTCATCAAGGATATTGGTTTGTCCATCTATAAAGATTTCCTTGGAATCGTAGCTGGACAGTATCAAATGACACAGTCGCAGAGTCTTTAGAAGAACGGCATCCAACTGCGCCCTTTCTGAAACGAACTCCTGTTGTATGCGTTCGCGAGCCTCTTCCAGGGTGAGATCTTTCAAGTGATCATTCAGTTGTCGTGAGTAGCGGTCAAGTGTCTCCTGCTGAATCCTGTTCTCATCATAGATTATCTTGCTCTGCACTGAGCCTGTTGATGATACGAGAATAACCAGCACCCGGCCGTCCGCTAATTTAATGAACTCAATGGTCTTGAAGGTTTGATCGACAGCGCTTGTTGCTGCGGCAAGTCCTGCTTGTTTGGACACCCCTGCCAAAATGACTGAGGACTGCTTGAAGAGGTCTCGATTACCCCAAGGCTCGGCTTTGAGTGCCGAGATTATCCGATCTCGTTCTTTAGCGGGGAGAGGTCGAGAACTCATGAGCGCATTTACGTATACTCGATAACCCATATCCGTGGGGATACGTCCGGCGCTTACGTGAGGTTGCGTTATATAACCCGACTCCGTGAGATCGAACATTATATTGCGAACTGAAGCTGCTGAAAGACCGACATTTCCCTTGCGGGATACCGTCCTAGAGCCCACGGGTTCTCCGGTCGTAATGTATTCATTGACGATCTCGTGGAGTATCTTTTCTGCTCGTGGTTCCAAAGCGGCCATACTAAATCCTCGTAAAATCTAACTCGCGCGTATTAAGAATAGTGAGGACCATTGTCTTGGTCAATAAAAAACATATGTTACTTGATACGCGATTAGGAAGTTAAATTATCAAGACAAGAGCGCTAGATGCCGCTTGGCCGGACAACTTACCAGCGATGAACATGATCAAAGCGCGTCGATATATTTGAAGAATGAGGCGTGCGCGCCCTTACTGCATGCTATGAGCGGTTTGTCAACGCGCGACCCTTCGAAGTAGTCTCCCACGTGAAAAGGCTCGCCATTCAGAAATCTCAGTTCGCCGCCCGCCGCCTCGAGTATGATGCTGCCCGCGGCTAAGTCTCGTATGCTGACGTTCTTGATGACGCACGCGTCGGCAGCGCCTCTTGCAACATACGCCATGTGACCTGCGGATGATCCGAAGTTGCGGATCTTACCAGGAAAGTTTGTCTTAAAATCTTGATGGAATCGTGAGTATACCAGCAACAAGCTTTCGTTGTCCACAGTGGGGTCAGGACGCACTAGGATCGGTTGATCGTTTAGGAGGGCTTCACGACCTGCATACGCGGAATACAATTCACCCGTCACGGGTAGGTAAAGAAATCCGAGCACGGGCCAAAACTTCTCAAAGAGCGCTGCGCTGATACCCCAGACAGGCATACCGGCTTGAAATGCAGCAGCGCCGTCCAAGGTATCAATTACCCACAGGAACCGGGAAAGATCGCTTGCCGATAGTTGGTCTCGGCTGAGATCCCGCAAGAATCCATGCCCCGGCCAGCCAGCCGTCAACTTTGCGTTCAGGAGCTCCCAGGCGGCGTTCTCCGCCTCGGTCACCAGTTCGTCGTCAAATTTTAACTGCCGGTTACCTCGGCCGTACATCTCCATCAGAATTGCGCCGCTTTTACGTAGGGCGTTTTCCACTGACTCTTTAAGGGTCCACAATTCACGTTCACTGAGAGACTGTTCCACCTGTGACATGCCAAGCTCCGTTCAGCTTATGGATAATAATAGCGGGAACGAAATTATATCCCGCAGCGACATGGATTACCATTGAAATGAACACGCTTCACGAATAACGCGCGAAAAAGGGCAATTAGGTTAGATCGTTCGCAGCTAATGAATATAAATCCAATAGATCGGTTTCAGGCGCAGACGCCGCAGGGCTGTATTTGAAAGAGGATGGAAAAAGTTCGGCTTTCAAAACATCGGAAACACTTTGTGCAAGAGCGCCGCACTCACATACGGCGCCGTGCCTATGTCAGTATAATTATACCGATTCCACGCTTTTTACTTCGGGAATTCTTTCCTTAAGAACGCGCTCAATACCCATTTTCAGGGTCATCTGACTCATGGGACATCCGCCGCAAGCGCCTTTTAATCTCAGTTTGACGATACCGTCATCGGTGATTTCCACTATTTCGGCGTCGCCGCCGTCCGCCTGCAATTGAGGGCGCACTAGGTCGAGCGCTTTTTGGACTTCCTCTCGATTCATTACATTTGCTCCTTTCGACAATTTTCGTGATAAAACCAACAAAGTATACATAAGATCAGATGCGTAACCAAAGAAAACGTTCCGATTCTTGTAAGTTTGAGCTGAGCGGGAAAGGCGCCGGTAGTCGAGCTGTCCCGGAGGAGTGATCGCGGGTGCTTGGACCCATCCAGGGGAAGCGGTTGAAGTATTGTAACCGTTCACCGGGCTTGAGACGGTACTTTGCCCGATGAAGACGGACGGAAGACTCATCTCCCCTCCAGATTTCCCCATTTTGATTCTAAACCTTCGCCCATTTGTGGTGAACGGTCACTTGCTATTAGTGTGCCGACGCGAAGCGTAGTCGCTTATGATCCAGTGTCTTCAGCACATCCTCTTCCGTTATTCTCACTTCCGTAAGCGGCCCGCAATCACCCTCTACCAGTTTTTTAGCGGCCGCAAGAATAACTCGCCGGCATGCCTCCTCGATGTCTCGCCCTGAAAAACCTTCGGAATTTGCGGCAAGCGTGGTGTAATCCCCTTCAAAAAAGATCCGATCTCTGTCCAAGTGGAGCCGGAAAATGGCGGCGCGGTCCCCTAAAGTGGGTGAACTTAAGCGTAACTCGTTTCCAAAGCGTCCGGTGGCACGCAGTGCGGGCGCCAAGTCTTCAGGGCGATTTGCCGTGGCAACGACCAGCACCGGTTTATCCCCTGCCAAGGAGTTCATTTCGATCACCATTTGGTTGATTACCCGATCCATAACCTTGGAATCCGATGAGCCGGACGAGGTAAACGCATCGGCCCCATCCAAAATGAGAACGGTGGGCGCCATTTGGCGAGCTTGCCGGAAAACCTCACGTATGTTCCGTTCACTTTCCCCCATGTATTTGGAGATTAGTTCCGGTCCTCGTATCTCAATAACGTTGAACCCGCTGGCCTTAGCTGCAGATCGCGCGAAGAGCGTTTTTCCCACGCCTGTCGGTCCGGAGATAATTAGACCCTGTTGAGCGGTTACGCCGATTCCCTTAAGCACGTCCGCGTGCTGCATGGGCCACAAAGCCATTTGCTTAAGATATTCTATCTCAGCGTCGTAACCGGCTATCTTATCCCAGCCCGCTGCGCTCAAATTCACTTCGAACGTTCGCCCCGAGGAGGGTCGCATGTCCTTCATTGCCTCGTAGAAGTCTTCGCTCTCCACGGTTATGGCTTCTAGGAAGTCCTCGGAAAGGGCTTGATCCGTTTGTTCGAGTCCTGGGAAAAGCCGCCGGAGGGTCTTGAAACCAGCCTCTTGGCATAAAGCTTTTATATCCGCGCCGACGAAGCCGTGAGCCTTTTCCGCAAGATCATCCAGGTTCACGTCTCCAACGGGCATTCCCTTTGTGTGGATCTCGAATATTTCTCGACGACCGGGAGTATCCGGCACGCCGATGAGGATCTCGCGGTCGAATCGACCGGGCCTTCGCAGCGCAGCGTCCAAGTTGTTGGGGAGATTGGTCGCCGCGAGCACTATGACAGCGCCTCTGTCCTCCATGCCATCCATGAGGGCGAGAAGCTGGGCGGTAATGCGTTTTTCGACCTCACCCTCGGAAGTATCCCGTCTAGGGGCCAAGGCGTCTATTTCATCGATGAAAATGATAGCGGGGGCCTTCTCGTATGCCTCCTCGAATGCGCTCCTGAGCTTGGCTTCGCTCTCACCGTAGTGTTTGTCCATTACCTCCGTGCCGCTCACGGCCTTAAAGTAACATCCGGTTTCGCCGGCCACGGCCTTCGCGATGAGCGTCTTTCCCGTACCGGAAGGGCCATGAAGCAACACACCACGAGGGGGATCGATGCCGAGTCTTTGGAAGATCTCCGGGTGCTTGAGCGGCAATTGCACGACCTCCCGCACCTTACGGACCGCCTCTGCCAGACCGCCGACGTCCTTGAAGGAAACATCCTTATCACTGATGTAGTGAGCGCCGGATTCGTCCACGAGTTCCAGTTCGGTGGAATGGCCGATTTGCGCTAATTCGTCCGGGTCACAAGCTACAATCCTAAGGGAAATCTCGCCGGCCTTGGGATCGGACAGGTTGAGGCGGTCCCGGCCATCGAGCACTGCGCCGTGAGCGCGCTCAAGTAAAGTCCGGATCTTCACTTTCGTGAGCGTCACGCCTGGGGGGACTTCCAGAGTTACTTTGCGAGCGCACGTGCACGACGCTTTGCGCAAGCGAACCTCGCTGTATAGCTGAAACCCCGTTTTGGCCATTGTGTCCTTGTCCAAAGAGATCATGCGAGTGTCTATCCAGGCATTTGGATGCGATCTTGCCTGAACCACAAGTGGCGGCGACGCAAGAACCTGCACGGGCTCACCTTCCGACAGCGACAGGGTTTCCATAAACCTTTTGGATATGAAAACGCAACCCACTCCGGGATCTGCTTCCATCACCTTTGTGATTACAAACGAATATGTGGGGTGCTCGTGTTTGGTGCAGTCACAATCTTCGTGATTGTGCCATTCACCGGGCTTGTGATCTTTGCAGTGGCAGTCCATGCGGAATCTCCTGAGCTGATTACAAGATTAACCGTTCGTCGTCGGCGCCGCCACGTGACGAAGGACGGTATAACACAGAGTGTCTACGTATCGAGAATCTTCGGCGAGTGCGCTACGCTATGCGTTTACGCGGGCGGGAAACTTTTTTCATAGTATGTGGATTAAAGAGATCTGGACGAAACATGTCATTAGGCGTCGTCTTACGAAAGGGAAAACGTCTCGAAGGTCTGCTATCGCTTCGCCGCCTCTTTTCTCAACCAAGCTCGCAGTTCGTCCGTAATGCCGCATGCTGCATTGTTACAGGCCCAGAAGGCTACGGAATCATTTATCAGATCCTGTGGAGCTTCCACTTCGGATACAACCTCATAATCTTTATGGCTTTGCCGCACCATAAGAAGTTTAGCAGGTTTTTTTATGGCGTTGATTTTGAAATAAACCGCTTCCTCGTTGCAAGACTTCGCATGATCCAGGCCCCTCGACCAGTTTGTACCCCATTCCAGGTAACGTGTGACAGCGTCGAATGGGTGGAGATCCCAATCTACCAGTTTTGCAATATTTGGGTCATTCATGATTTCATTAATGCGTTTCACGGTACGTCCTCTCTTCCGTAGAAAAAGATTTAGGGAAATGTCATGCGCCGCAGTTTCCATGATGTCTTGTCATAGCCCGATCAAGCAGCGCTTAAGAGTAAATCCTAACTCCCGTTCGGCACGTACGTGGCGCACGTTTAGCCTTAGGGAGACATTTATTTATAAGATGCGGATGGCGTTGAAAGGATGCAAAGTAATCCAGTTACCGTCTTAATGGTCTTCATGTTCCTCATTAGGTATCAAGCGTACTTCGCAGTGAAACGCATGAGGGGCTCACCTAGAGGAGCGTCCGAGGCGTCGGATTCGTCACACTCACAGGTCGATGCAGGCTGAGTGATAAATCCTTCGCAGTTACGCAGTACAGCTCATTCGCTTTCGTTGCAGAGTATGACGCTGTTTAACAGACGATCAGGTAGTCGCCGTGTCGTCTTTGCCGGTATTTCACAACCCCGTCATCCAGACATACGACCACCTTTAGCCTCGTGAACCCTTTCAGAAATGCGCAGGTTGCCTTGAGGCAATCACTCGCTTATGAAGGGGAGCGACATCATGCCTGCCCAATGTTTGTAAAGCAACCGCGATTTGCCGCCGGCGCCTGGCTGCTTGTCGGTCCGGCTTTGTCTGAAATAACAAGTTCCACTAGCTTATATTCTATGATATACTAACAAATTACCTTGTCAAGTCAAAACGCAAAAAGCCCCTCCAATCGTTTACCCGTGCGGAGATGCGGTATTTCGCGCCTCCGCTGAGGCTGTGCAGGGTTTCGCCGCTGATTCGGGTTCATGGGAGGATGCCGGACATGGGCGCGACTTTGCAGCCAAATTATTTGCCCGGCATCGCCGTCAACCGACCTGCGATGGACTTCCAACGCATTTCACACCACACGCCGTTCTTTTAATCTATCGTAATATATCGGCACTTATGCTACAATGCTGACAGATTGCTGGAAGTTTTCCGCCCCCGTCGAGGCGCAATGATGAAGTTGTTATGTAAAGCTATTGGAATTACATTATTAATAATATGTGCTCTTACGTGCGAGGCCGCAGCCGTGGGCTATGAGCAGTATGATACACCTCAGCAATTCAGAAACAGGAAGCTGGAACTTGTCGAACGAGACGCGAGGCGGTCCGAGACTTTCGTCAAAGAGACCGTTCCCGCATACCTCGACTCCGGCGCCGGATATGTTGCAGACATCTTAGGCGTGCTGGGGCTCCCAAATAGCGGGTCGTCAAAATGAATGGAATGAATCAAAGGTCGTTTCCGATAAGAGGATTGGTCATGAACGCTCTCCTTCATGTAATTGTTTTTATGGCTTGCACAATGCTTATCGGTGAAGCCGGCGCGGCAAGCACGACCCGCGACGCATACCATGAGGCTTTGGCGGCGTTAAAGAGCGGAAAACCGCAAACCGCCGTTCAACTCTTCAATACCGCCATAGGCCGATTTCCCGGCGGCTACAATCTTTATAACGACAGAGGGGTAGCGTACAAGCGGCTGGGACAAATTGATAAAGCCATTGCAGACTACACGAAGGCCCTCGACATAAAGCCTGACTATGTGAACGCGCTCAACAACAGAGGAGCCGCATACGTTCAAACAGGGGATTACGCGAGAGCCATAAAGGATTTTACTCAAGCGCTGAAATTTGGGTCACTGCAAGGGAAAGTAAACGCAAATTTGGCTATTGCGTTTACGCTCCATGGCGATTACGTGAGCGCCTTACAGGAATTCGAGAAGGCATCCGCCCTTTCGGCTCTGGACGCTCACGCGCTCATGGCCAAAGGAGAAGCCCTAGAAAAATCCGGAAGTAAGAACGCTGCACTGGATGTGTACAAGCAAGCTCGATCCATAGGTGGTGAGGCCGCTCTCATGGCGGCGGCAAAGGAAAAGATTCAGGACTTGGAAAAAGCCCCAGCTTCGCCTATAACGCGGAAAGCAGCCGCTCCGTCACAGAATTCACATGCTGAAACCGGCAAGCGATCAATTGTCCCTGCGCCTCCCTTCCCGAAGGAAAACATTTCTCAGCCGGCGCAAACGGCCCCGGCGGTAGCCCAGATTGAATCACTAGCTGGTCTGGAAGAAGCTTCAATGAAAACGGCCGCGCCGAAATTCTCCGCCGCCGCCGCCGAAATATTTCGTCAAGGAAAACACTTCCTGGCCAATGGCGATTACACCAAAGCGATTGTCCGCTTTGAGGATGTGCAGCAGCTGGAAAAGCGCAATAAGAATCCATTAGGAATGGGGTATGCGCTCCTCGAGCTTTCGCGAACCTTCACTAAGAACGGTGACCACGCTAAAGCCGCAGTGGCGCTCGAAGAGGCATACAAAATCTTTGATAAGGCAAAGGCTACAAACGAACTGATAATCACGCTGGGGCAGGCCGCTGAAGCGGCGAAGATTCAGCGGCAAGCGGATCGGGCGCATACCTTGTGTACGAAGGCTTCCGAACTGGCGAAAGCTATGGGGTTGGCGGCTCTCGCTCAGGGTCTGGAGGATCTTGCCGTGGGTAAGCCTTCAGCGCTCAAAACGATGGTCGCAGCACAGCCTAGCTCTCCTAGGCAGACCAAGCTGCAATGGGGCGCGCAAGACGCTCGCCGCAGGTCCATAGCCCCGATGAAGTCCGAATCCCAAAGTGAGACGTCTTTACAGCAGCGCAAAGCGGACAAGACCTCAACGCACGCTGAGTCAGAGCTCTCCAAGGGCGCAGGCGATCCGAATGATGTCGGCTCGGTTCCTGCTAAGCAACGCCGCGTGGAAGCGCCTGAGCAAACCAAACCGTCAGCCTCCGAGGAATCGAGAGAGCCGGGGCAGTCCCACGCGAGGCTTCAGTCACGCCGCGCTTCTGAAAAGGCTCAGGGGCAAGGGGCTTCAGTGACGCCCGCGCCGCCCGCTGCTCCAAAGAGAATTGTGCATGTTCATATGAACAACGTGCAAGCTCCCATTGGCCCTCCGGAATCGGCTTTTACCCGGGAAGAAGCTTTCGGTGAGATGAGAACAGCAAGTCTTCCCGAGGTAGGAAAGGGACCGGTGACGTGGACGGAAAGCGCGCGAGGCAGTGTCGCCGGTAGGCAGAAAATAGCCATTGCTGAGGCGAAGATCGTTGCGGAATCGGCCCCGGACACCTCTGCGGCGCAAACCCGTGGTCCCAAAAAGGACCAGGAAATATTTCAGGTCGTCAAGAAAGCGATTGCGAGTGGTTTGCTGAACTTGCGGAAATTACGGCAGTCCAATAATGAAAGACCTATGGTGGGTGTATTAGAACAGTTAGCCGATGAGTACGCAAAAAGCCGCGAATACGAGAAGGCACAGCACGCGCTATCCGCATCACTTGCCCTGCGAGACAAGTACGAAATGTATGAGGGCCTTGCCGGTCTGTTTCGAAAGAGCGGCTTTCTGAAGGAACAAAGTGGTGACGTAGCGGGCGCCATTGAAGATCTGAGTCAGGCGTCGGCGATCATCCGAGCAAACAGCGCAGTGCGAACGGTAAGCCAATCAGAAGCGCAAGTAAGAACGCTCGCTCACGCCATAGGTATAGATGGCCAATCGCTAAAAACGGCGTTTCAGGACCTGTGGACGGCTCGAAACGAGGGGAACGATCAAGCGGAAGCCGAGGCGCTCTACAGAATTGGCAAACTTTACGACCAAAGCAAGCATCCCGGTGAAGCGCTGCGCTATTATGAGCGATCTTCCGCCAGCATGACCGCGGAAAGGGCGCGCATTTACACTAACCTGGGTAAGACGGATCAGGCTCGACGCCTCTATGACGAGGCTCTGCAATCGCTTAAGACATTAGACTACCCTCGATACCTGGATTTAAAGAAAAAGGGAAGGTGGTCGCAAAGCGTAGCCGCGCACGACGAAAACGCTAAAAAGCACACCAAGCAATAACGTTGTGAAGAACAAGTGATTACAAGGAGAGACTCTTTTAGAAAAAGGTCTCTCCTTGTGTTTGGGTTGACTAGGCAGGGGCGCAGCCGCTTACCGAGAGCGCTGATCTGGCGCTTGAAAGCAATCATGCGGGAAAGCTGCAACCTCGCCCGAAAACACAGCCGTTTTCGCATAGCTCGCCGGCACGCTCTCACCCGGAAAAATTGGTGGCGCGTCCGCAGGAATCCAGCCGCTGAGCCCCTTCACGTCGGCTGAGACATCCTGGTTGAATCAAGGGCTGGTGACTTGATACGTGTACGAGTACTTCGTGCCATTGCACCCATCTGAGCAGACTCGCTGTCCGTAAATACTGCAAATCCGGTCAGCGTCAAAGCCGATGTCCGGTGATCTATCCACGGGAATAGCAAAAGCGAAGGACCCCACGGAGTTATCATGCAGGCACCTGCATGAGATGTGGCACTTAGTCCATACCTGTTCCGCCGACGCCGAGGGAACAGCGCCCAGAAGAATCGGAAGCGAAACGGCTGTGACTGCGAAAAGTAAACGTCGCATATCATCACCTGCTTGATACATCGATATAGCGCATCTTAAAGAGTTTACCGCGCTTGAGACGGCCTTGCGCAGGCTTAAATCGCGTAGTCGAGTGTCATGCGCTATTCAATACTCACCATTCCGGTTTCAGTCGCTTGCACGGTTTACGACAAAAAGGTAGCGCCTATTGTTGCAGCGGCTCGTCGGGAGACGGCACGCGTCGGCCACTAGTATTTATGGTCAATCTTAACACAAGGTCTCATGACCCGCAATGAAACATTCGACCCCAAATAGCTAGAAATAACTTGAGCTATTTAGGCTAATTAATGTATAATAATATGGTCAATGGAGGTAGCCATGCTGCGAATATGTGTTCTTCTTGTGCTGTGCGCAACCGCTCTCCTGGGAACGCCCGACGTCTACGCCCTTGGCGAGGATGTGCTGGCCGCCACTGGTCAATACACGTTTTTTATCAAACCTAGATGCGGTCCAAATGCTACGTACTACCAGAAGATGGTTCCGTGTGTGATTACGGAGGAATGCCCCATCCCCGTACCTGTTGTGGACAGGTATGGTGTTCCGTATCCCGATACCCGCAAACAACGAGTCACACGCCATGAAATTCCCCTTGGGTGCGCCTTGGGCCAGAAGCCGTGTATTGATTGCTTTCCTAAACCAAGCCGCGTAAATGGTTTCCGGGATGTGGTTGTGCCTGGAAACATACCTGTAGCCATAGGGAGCTATGCTCCGAAACCGAATACCACCGTAAGACCCATTATGCTTCCACAGTGGTTCGCCGTGTACGAGGATGTTAAGGACGCAAAGGGAAGAATACGTCCACCCCAGGGTTGTGACGCCTCGGGCCGCGTTATTGCGGGTAGAATCAGCAAGTGAACGCTCGAATGCCCTCGTGCGGCTGAAGAATGCCGCTCGTAAGCAAACATCTCGTGTAGCGAGCGGTTCACCCTTTTAGTCTTTACTTGTTGGGAACTTCCCTTATGGAGGCGCTTTCATGGGAAGAGGGCTGTTTCCTTGTATGATCGCCGTAGATTTCGCTCCGCAAAGGACGAGCAAGCCTGATAAGGGGTCTGCGGGAAAGTGGGGAGCCTCTGGCGGCTGATACGCAAGTGTGCAACTCAACGTGAGTATACCCAGCAAGGCCCTTA
>JBBRBO010000083.1:0-17269 GCA_038205805.1 Desulfomonilales bacterium | reverse complement strand
GACTGCTCGTTTGTAATCGTTGACCAGGTTTGCGACGCCTTTGCGCCCGGTGAAAGCCGGAGGAGAGACGATCTCCCCTTCGGACCCCGCCGTACGTGATTCCCAAGTAGTCGCACGGCGCCTGCTGAACGGTTACGCGCTTTATAGGAGACCTCATGAGTAGACAATGGATGATCCTCGTTGCAGCGGGATTCGCGGTTCTGGCTGCGGGCTCTCCGTCTCCGGGACAATGGACGAGCGGAGGCAATACATCGACGTTGCTCCAGCAGTCTCCCGGAGCCGGGGCATATCAGCCGATTACTCAGCCGTACTGGACGAATTACCTGGACAACTTACAGCGTGAGGGAGGCTACTACTCCGTCACGGGCAACTACCCTTCTTCAGCCGCCGTCACGAGCTACTATCCGGCGAGCGAAGGTGGAGACGCAGCCCTCAATCCACAGGCGGCCACGGGCGGCCAGTCCATGTACTCCAACACCGGATATTATTACAATAACGGGGCCGGCGCTGCGGCGAACCCTCAGGCGGCCTACCAAGCTCAGCAGCAGCAGGCGTATCAGCAGCAACAGTATCAACAACCACAGGCTTACCCTACCCAGGCCGGCTATCAGCAGCCGCAAGCGGTAGCGCAGCCTACTGTGGCGAGTCATAAGAAGTCCTCGAAGAAGAAGAAACGGCACTTAGCGCAGCCGGCGCAACAATACGGCGCCCAGCAGTACGGCAGTGAACAAGCGGCCGCTTACGATCCGGCCCAATACGCTCAGCAACAGGCGGCGCAGCAACAATATCAACAACAATACGCTCAACAGCAGCAGTACGGCGCACAACAACAGCAACAGCCCCAACAGTATGGACAGCAGCAGTATCCACAGCAGTACGGGCAGCAACCACAACAATACGGCGCACAACAGCAGCAACAGCCCCAAGCGGCTGAGGCTCAGGCAACCCCATATACCGGTGACCCCGCCGTGCAGGCCGCTCAAAAGAAAGCGTATGAGCGCGCCATAGCTCGACAAAGGGCGGCTGAGCTGGCCGCGCAGCAGCTGGCCGCGAATCAGGAATTGCAACAGGCGCAGCAAGCGTACGCTCAGGCCCAGCAGAAGACCAAACAACAGCAAGCGAAGCAGGTCGCGCTTCAGCAAGAGTATCACCAGAAAGCTGTAGCGGACGCGTATGAGTCTCTACGTGGAGCGCAGCAACGCTACTACGACCTCATGGGAGTGGCGGGCGAGAGCGGTTCAGGGGTCCGCGCGCTTCAGGCGACACGCACGGCTCCCCCGCAGGCCTATCCAGCGGCGGCTCCGCCTCAGGCTCAGGCGCAGCCCGTAGCGATCCAGCAGCAACCCCAGGCAGCCCAGGCCATGCCTCAGCCGCAAGTGGCTCCCCAGATGATCAGCCCGACTCAAGCGGGTCCGCAACCCACGCCGCTCCATGTGGCGGGCGCTCAGCAGCAACCGCAACAGCAAGAGGCGGAAGGCGGCGGCTTCTGGTCAACGGTCAAGGAAATCTTCTCGCCGCCCCCGGGAGGCGCGCCCAACCCGCGGCACATGTTCGACAAGAACCGAAACTCAATGGATCAGTAATCGTGACGGTTTTCCATTCCAAGAAAGCCGGGTCGTAAGGCCCGGTTTTCTTGTTCCAGCCGACGCCGTTTTTTCTTGTGCGGTTTTGTTACTCTCCCGGCGGACATCCCTGTCCCCACGCTTACGTTTGGGGACCCTCCCC
Source organism: Desulfomonilales bacterium (assembly GCA_038205805.1). Lineage (GTDB taxonomy): Bacteria > Desulfobacterota > Desulfomonilia > Desulfomonilales > Desulfomonilaceae > JBBSBY01. Next base: position 15,544 of record JBBRBO010000083.1, on the reverse strand, counting down.
TGCTCGCCGTGATGAAACACTTTCGTATAGGCATGGCTGTCCCTTCGATTCTAGTGTAGGGCTTTCTAACTCCAATCACAGACGATACGTCGTCCCTCGCAGCATGTCGGCGAGCACGTTATGTCCTTGCGTGAAGAGGGCGCATTCTATACTATGGATGTCTTTGTTTCGTGCCGAATCGCATTGAAAGCGTAAAATTGGTGAAGGTCCTTCTGTAAACGAATTCTCCCAACCGCTTCTGCGGCTGTTCCTCAGAAGCCTACTCTTCTCTTTCTCTTTACGAGTGGGAGCTTAGGCGACTTCGAGAATTTCTGAAGAGGGTTTTGGGATCCGGCCTTCCTTCTAAAAAGCTTCTCCCCAATCGTATTCTTTACCGGCGACTCCATACAAGGGAGCGTTCAACGAATGGGCGCCCCTAGTCTTTTAGCTCTCGGAAACACACCTTTATGGCTTCAGAAAACATCAAGGCCCCAAAAAAAGCCGGTATTCTCCTAAGATTCGGTTATCTCCTTTCCGCCCAGGGAGTAGACGCCGCCTTGAGCGCCGTGTTTTTCCTTTATCTGGCGTGGCTCAATTCGAGTTTGTACGGTGAGGTCATGTACGCCTTGGCCGCTTCCAGCATCGTCATGACCATGGTGGACTTCGGATTGTACTACCCCCTTGTGGTGAACTTGGGCGCCGCAACAAAAGAGGAGAGCGGCCCTATTATCGTGCGAGTAATCGCTTTGCGGCTGATTTTGCTTATACCGGCGACCCTATTCATCGGCGGCATGATTATGTACCGCAAGTTCAGCCTCCAGATGGGAATCGTTTTCTTTCTTATATGTCTCGGTGTGGCCTTGGAAAGCGTAGCCGAAACGTTTTTTGCGGGCATGCGCGTAGAGGGCCGTCAGGACAAAGAGGCGCGCATCAAGATTACCGCCAACACCGCCGCGTACATGTTCGGCTTCTTGACTGCGGCCTTGGGGGCGCCGCCCCTTGTCGTGGGTTTCTACAAGTTGGTGTCGGCAAGCGTAAAGCTGCTCTCCGGGATTGCCGCGAATTTCGGGACGGTGGCCCTGCGGCTCATGCGCCAAGTTCGCCTCTCGGATCTCAAGATCGTGTTTCTCGCGGCGCTCGTGTTTGCCCTTATCGACATACTCGGGAATTTCTATAACAAAACCAACATCTTTTTTATACAAAAGGTCGCCGGGATCACATCCGTCGCATATTACACCGCCACCTGGAATATCGTGGACGGCATTTCGGTGCTGGCGTCCTCACAGTTTCTTGCATGGGTTATTTTTCCTCTCTTAGCGTCTACCTATGCTGAACGCCGCTCGGAGCTGGGCAATTTGGTCCGCACGAACGCCCTATGGCTGCTCGTTATCGCATTTCCGCTCATGATGATCCTTGCCGTGGAAAGCAATCTGATTATCCGCCTGCTCTATCCACCGGAATATTCCGACGCTGCGTGGATGCAAAAGATGTTGGTGTGGACGATTGTGCTCTCCTTCGAGAATAATCTCTTCTGCTATCTCATGATGGTGGCGGGCGCCGGGAGAATGCTCCTCTTGTTCGCCTCCTTGGTCACGGTGACGAATCTCGTCCTGAATGCCGTGCTCGTGCCGAGGTACGGATTGGTGGGGGCGTGCTTGGTCATTATATTCACGAAAATGTCCATGACCATCCTGACGTTCTCCTATTGCCAGGAGCGATTCGGCTTCTTTCAATTGTATGATCTCGTCATGCCTGCGACACTCGGTGTGGGGCTCGTGGGCCTCTATGTGTTCGCCTCGACATTCATTCATTACCAGGTGGCCCTTGCGTCGGCCCTGGCGGCTTACGGCGCCGGCGCTTACCTATGGGGACCCAAGCGCATAGGTCGGCCAAACGCAGTTTAGGTCCACTAAATGCTGATAAGGGCCTTACCACGTTTCGCCGACTTAACACACTTATTCACATCCTTATAAATATTTTGAGAATCTCCCCGCCCATGACGGGCATCTAAATAGATGCGAGATTTTCGGCGGGGAGGTCACCATGTATGGACCCACGGGCTTTCTACTAACGACGGTAATCCTCGTCACGCTACTCCTTTTCATGATGGGCGTGATACTTTAATAATCGTTATGGTGTATAACACTTCCTATCCAATCGGCTGAAAGAGAGGACTCGCACAATGGGTGCACTGCTCCGAGCTATTTTGACCGCGTATGCGGCCGGGAGCCTTGGCGGGGTTATCAACAGCCTGACGATCTGGGCCTTCGGCATGTATGGGGTAACAGCCGTGATGGGGGTCAAATTGGCCCCCGCGCTGACTGCGCCCTGGCTATACCAAAGGCTCGTGTGGGGAGGTATTTGGGGTCTGCTCCTCATCTTTCCTTTTCTTGTTTCACAACCCTTCTTACGAGGCCTGATCATCAGCATAGGACCTACCCTGGTTCAACTCTTCTACGTCTTTCCCTACATGGCCGGTAAAGGCTTTGCCGGGATGCAGCTCGGTACCTTTACACCTGTAGTAGTCATTCTTGTGAATGCCGTGTGGGGCATTACAGCGGCATTGTTGTATTGGCTCACAGTGGATCGTGGCGAGCGAGCGCCGCGTGTTTAGCTTCGACTCGGGCTTGTGGCCGCATCTGCCGCTTGCGAAGGGTGATCTGGTGGCCCTTTGCTCTGTTTCAGGGCCGCCGGACCTTGACCTCTTGTCTGCCGGAGCCGCTGTTCTTCACGATATGGGTTTACGTGTTCAGCCGTGCCTGCCGTCTTCGCCGCTCTTGTACTTGGCGGGACAGGATGATGAGCGTGCCGGCGCCATGAACGTATGCCTAGCCGATCCCCAAATAAAGGGGATCTTTCTCGCGCGCGGGGGCTACGGCAGTATGCGTATTCTTGACGACCTGGACGTCCGGCGCCTGCGCCGCCGGCCGAAGCTCATCTTCGGTATGAGCGACGTGACCGCGCTCCAGCTCTCTCTTTTCAAGCGCATCGGTTTGGTATCCATGGCCGGACCTATGCCGGCGGGCCAAATTGCATGCGGGCTCGACGCTCTTTCGGCTCGATCCCTGGAACAGGCGGTCTTCGGTTCTTTTAGAGGCGTCAATCTCATTCCTGAAGGACACGGCGTTCGTATCCTCAGGCGCGGAGTAGCGCACGGACCACTTCTCGGCGGCTGTCTGAGCCTGATCACCGCGCTCATGGGCACGCCGCACGTGCCTGACATGACTGGCGCTTGCCTCCTCATAGAAGATGTAAGCGAACCCCTCTATCGTATAGATCGCATGTTGATGCAGCTCAAACTGGGCGGCGTGTTGGACGCAGTTTCAGCGGTTGTGGCCGGTCATTTTCTCGCGCCGAACGGCGACGACATATCTCTAGCCGTGGATGAGCTACTGATGACCTTTACCCGAGACATCCCTCTTCTCGCAGGATTTCCTCATGGGCACGCTCTCCCCAATGTGACACTCCCTCATGGGAGTATGGTCCAATTGGACACGGGTGGACCACGCCTTACGGTTGACGCCAAGCGGATGTAATACTTATACCAACACACAATCAAAGAAGTAATATTGGGGAGAACCTTCTTTGTAACAAAAGCTCCGCCGATCTTACTTTTGTGAAAGGATATCGGTATTACAAGAACGATCTTGGACGCGTATACGTGTTTCCAAGTAATCAGTGTGAGCCAATGCGATTGGACACACTTTTCCCTTGAACTCCCCCGGTGAAACCGCTAATGCGTAAACGGATCGCCGACCGCCTGCTCATGTAAGAAATTAATGTTTTAGGAATAGTTCTGATGCTCTACTTAATAATATAGATAATTTATTTATGCTTGTCAAGCAATAAATGAAAAAGCCTCCGAACTGAGATATACAGCCCCGAGAACTATTTTCCAAAAGGCGCTTTTTGTCCCGAAATCGTCTTTTTCGCCCCGTATAAGGCCGTCGTTTACGGCTATGCGAGGCTCACGACTATACCGGTACGCGCAGGAGCGCGTACGCGGCGTCTTAGACAAGTAAAGACATCCGTTTCGGAAGACGTGCCGGCACGCGCGAGAGCGTACGCGGCGCGTCGGCTGCGAGCATCACGGAAGCGAGACTAAGCGCTCACTTGAAACTGCCGGTCCGTGGGAGGATAAAAAGAGGACAAATGTATTCAGAGGTCTCCCAGATGCCACACAAAAGCCTTGAACGCCGGACGCCCTTCCTTGAGATTTAAAGGGCTGCTATGGTACTGTGCATGAGATCTGCGATGATTCAGCCACGACTTTGTTGACGTATCCCAATGTCCGCTTTCGTCACAACAGCAAAGAGAATTCGGTGCGGATCGCGATAGCGCCTCCGGGATGCGGCGAAACCACCTGTCAAAGCGATTGCGCCGATAACATTGCTTGAACGACGCTTCAGCGCCAATTCTTTCGACCATCCGTTTCACGGCGCTTCAGCGCCAACCGGAGCCTTCCCTATGCAGATTGTCGTTCCCATGGCCGGCAGAGGTGACCGCTTCCTACGAGCCGGGTACTCCACAATCAAGCCCCTCATTCCCATTGACGGCGAGCCCATGATCCGCAGAGTGATCGGGATGTTTCCCGACGAAAGGGATTTTGTCTTCATCTGCGCTCGGGATCACCTGGAGACCACGCCATTGGCGGCTGTACTCAAAGAATGTGCCCCCGGCGGCAGAGTTGTGGGTATTGAACCGCACAAGAAGGGGCCTGTGTGGACATGCCTTGCGGCTGCTGATCTCATTGCCGACGATGAGCCCGTGTTTGTCACATACTGCGATTACGCGGTCCACTGGAACTTCGAGCGTTTTAAAGAGACGATGCACCGGGCCGCTTATGCCGGGGCCATTACTGCATACAAGGGCTTTCATCCCCATAGCCTTGGTCCGAATCTGTACGGGTACTTGCGGGAAAAGGACAATTTGCTCCTTGAAATCAAGGAAAAAGCGAGCTTCACAGACGACAGAATGAACGAATATGCCTCGGCGGGCGGATATTTTTTTCAATCCGGCGCTCTCATGAAGCGCTTTTTTCGAGCGGCGCACGAGCGTGGTTTGCAGACCAACGGTGAATTCTATGCGAGCCTGCCGTTTAACCTCATGGTCGGCGAAGGGCTGGACGTCTACATTTACGAGGTGGAGCACTTTCTCCAATGGGGAACGCCCGAAGACCTCGAGGAGTATCTGAACTGGTCAGCCTACTTTCGGCGAAAGGCGCGCTTTCACCCCGGTCGCATGGAAGGCTGCCGCCTCATACCCATGGCCGGCGCCGGAGAGCGGTTCAGCGCAGGTGGGTACGTCGATCCCAAGCCGCTCATCCCAGTGGACGGCGAGCCTATGGCGGCTCGTTCCCTGGCCTCTTTTCCGCAGGCGGAACTGACTATAGCCTTGTGTCTGAGCACGCACCTGGAGATCTCTCCCATAACCCAGGTCCTCAATGCGGTTGACCAATCCACCTTGATTTTTCCGGTTGAGGGATTGACTGAAGGCCAAGCGGCTACCTGTCTGTTGGCCCGTGACGCGCTGGATCCGACGGCTCCGTTGCTCATAGCGCCCTGTGACGCTGCGGTGATCTTCGACCCGGAGGAGTTCCGGCGGCTTACGATAAATCCCGATGTGGACTGCCTTGTGTGGACCTTTCGCAATCACCCGCACGGGAATCGAAATCCTCTGCAGTACGGCTGGGTTCAAACGGACCAAGAGGGTCGGATTCAGTCGATTTCGTGTAAGATCCCCATCAGCGATCACCCTGAAAACGACCCCGGCGTTATCGGCATCTTCTGGTTCCGCGCCGCGGAAATATTCATCAGGGCCGCTGATCGGCTCATTGAGCAAAATCGCAGGGTGAACAACGAATTTTATGTGGATTCCGCAATCGAAACCACTGTGGAACTGGGGTATCAATGCCGCATCTTTGATGTGATAAACTACGCGGGCTTGGGGAATCCCGGTGACGTGCGGACGTACACCTATTGGGCGAGCTATTTCAGGAAGACGCGGCCTGATTGGTTCGCCGGAGACCCGGAATGGACGGAATAAAGTTTTCCATCGTGCTGCCGTCATACAACGAGGGACCGAATCTACCCGGCCTTCTGGAGCGCTACACCCAAGTCTGGGAGGACCTGCCCGCTGAACTCATCTTGGTGGACAATGGATCCACGGACGACACGCCCGAGACTCTGGAGCGCCTTCTCGGTCGCTCTGAGTTCGGCTTCTGCCGCAGTATTCGTGTTGCAAGGAACCGAGGCTACGGTCATGGGATAGCGTCCGGACTGACCGAAGCTCGCGGGGAGTATGTGGGATTTTCCCATGCGGACCAACAGTGCGATCCCGCGGACGTGTTCAGGGCCTATCACGAACTCACGGCCTCCCTCGCCGCGGACCGCACGGTCGTCAAGGGACGCAGGGCTCCCAGGCCGGCGGCGCAAGAGCTTGTGACGAACGTCATGTCCGGCCTGAGCACTATGGTCCTCGTGACGAAGCTCACGGACATCAACGCACAGCCCAAGGTCTTCCACCGCGATCTCCTGGGGCTGCTCACCGATCCTCCCGACGGCTTTCAGTTCGATCTGTACGTGCTCTACACCGGTAAAAAAGCGGGTTACGATATACGCACCATACCCGTGGTATTCGGCGAGCGCGTACACGGCGAGTCGAAATGGGCGGCGACTTTGTTCGGGCGATACAAGACAATCCTGGCCACTATTCTTTATATCTTCAAACTGAGGCTGGGCAAACGGTGAGGAGTTCCCGATGATCTCAGATCAGAGCGCCGACACCGTAAGCTTCGGCGTGCGCGGCGTCGTGGCTCGCCTCATAGAGGACTCGGCGCTACGGCGGTTCTTTCGCAGCCCGCTCTTTTGGATAGGTCTGGGAATCAAGCTTATCTTAGGGACTCTCTTTGCCTCATATTTCCTGACGGATCTTTTCATCCCCTTTGTCAATTATTTCGTCGAATCGGGATTTGCCGACCCGTGGACGTATTTCTTTGAGCAAGGGCGCTTGAACGCCTTTCCGTATCCCCCCATGATGCTCTATATCATGGCGACGCCTCGTTTCCTCTTCAGCGCCTTCTTGAGCGCAGGGGTGGACACGGTAACGTTTGGTCACGTACTGGTCATGCGAGCGCCGCTCCTTGCCGCTGATTTGGGCATCGCCTTGATCCTGGTGCGTTGGTTCCCGGCTAGGGTAAAGCGAATCCTCCTCCTGTATTGGCTTTCGCCGCTGGTAATTCACGTGTGCTACTGGCATGGGCAGCTCGACGTTATCCCGACGGCAATTCTTTTGCTCGGATTGTATCTACTGCGCCGTGGAAATCATCTCACCGCCATGGTGATAGCTGGTTTAGCGTTGGCGACCAAGTCGCACATCCTGGTGTGTCTGCCCTTCCTGCTCGTGTATATCTATCAGTTTCGGGGACGAGTAGCGGCGCTGCGGGGTGGGCTGGTGTGCGTAGCCGCGTATTTTGTGGTCACACTCCCGTATCTTATGAATCCCGCATACACGGCGATGGTTTACGGCACACCTGAGACGAGGCGCCTGTTTGCGTTTCAACTGGCCGGCGCATCAACGGACGTCGTGCTTTACTTGGCCCCCGCGGCCATTGTGCTGTTGTGGCTGCGATTCACGGCATACGAGAAACCCGATTGGGACCTCACCATGCTCTACCTGGGTATACTCTTCAGCGTATTTGTGCTGCTTGCCCCGCCTGCTCCCGGGTACATCTTGTGGTCTCTGCCGTTTCTTTTGCACTTCATGTGCCGAACGGGTCGATCATACTCGACGCCGTATTTTCTCTATACGGGGATGTATCTACTATTTTACATGTTTGGACCGAACGGCGATGTGTTTCAGGCGTTTGGGCTCGTAAATCCGGAGCTTGCGGCCACTCCTACACCCATCCAGCGGCTTGCTGCGTTCGATCCCACGCAGGCGGCCCTCTTGGGCAACCTGATCTTCACGACCATGCAGGCGTGCTTGGCGGGATTGGCGCTCCACATGTATGTCTTGGGGGTGCAAAATACGCCCGGTCACAGATTCCGAGCCAATCCCATAATGATAGGATTGGCCGGCGACAGCGGCTCGGGCAAAGATACCATCACGTCGTTGCTGAGGGATTTGTTCGGACCAAACAAAGTCACGGTAATCTGCGGGGATGACTACCACCAATGGCCCCGAGGCCACGACATGTGGCAGGTTTACACCCACCTGAACACCAGGGCCAATAAGCTCCATGAGCAGCAACGTCATGCCCTTGCGCTCTCGCGAGGCGGCGCCGTGGTCAAAGGCGAATACGATCACGAAACAGGCGCTTTCACGGAAGAGCAGACGCTTGACCCGAGTGAAACGGTTATCCTACAAGGGCTGCATGCGTTATCCATCCACAACCAAAGGATGCTCTTTGATTTAAAGATTTATCTGGCGCCCGACGAGGAGCTGCGGCGCTTCTGGAAGGTGAGGAGGGATTGCGGGTTGCGCGGGTATGACGTCGCACGTGTCATAGAAGCGTTGGAGCAGCGAGAGCCGGACCGGCGCAAATTCATCGAGCCCCAAAGGGAGTTTGCGGATCTGGTGATTCGGTTTAGGACCCACAGTGCGCCGGATCCGTGCTTGGATGGGCCTGAACCGGCGCTCTATCTGGAATTCGAGGCCCTGAACAGCTTCGACTTCCATGCAGTGAGCCGAGAATTGCGTACGGTGAATACGCTCAGAGTCGAGCACGAAGAATACGTGGACGGCGTTCGGCAGGTTCTGCGGGTTGAAGGCGACATTACGGGCGAAGAGATCCGGCGAATCGCCTCAAGGATCTTTTGTCCTGCGGAAGAACTGGCCGTCTCCGGGGCATTTACTTCAGGCTACGCCGGCGTGACGCAGCTAGTAATACTGCTCTGCCTGAACGAGAAGTTGCTTTGGCGTAATTTCGGTGTAAGGCAGGGGCAGTAGGCCCTAATCCACTGGGCAGTCACACAGGTAATAACGGGGAGAACCTCCGGAAAAGAAAGGCTTCTCCCCAATAGTGCTTTTTTTAACTAGGCCTTGGTATTACTTCCCCTCTGCCGGTAAAAATGCGAACGGCTGAGCCGGTTCAAACCTCGGAGCGGCGCTGCCCGCATAGGTTTCACCGCCGGTAAGTTTCAGCTTCTTGACCTCGGCGCCTTCCTTCAACTCCAAGTCCGCCAAGGGAACCCAAAAGGTGGTGGGGCTTGTGGCCGAATCGAAAAAATACACCTTATTTTTGTGATCGGAGACCGTTCGCCATAGTGTCGCCGCAAGGTTGGGCTGATCCTTCACGCTGATACCCAACGGCACGGATACGGCTCGAATCACGCTAAACACGCCGGCCACAGCCTTATCCACTTCCGATACATCGGGGATAGCGTTAATAAAGAACGAGGCGCGAGCGAAACGATCAGACGCTCGGATCGTGCCCGGTAGGAACTCCATCCCGCCGATCTGCCGCCAATATGTGTTGAGCGCCAATTGCTGATCGTATGTGGGGGAGTTGGTCATCACCTGATACTCTTTACCGTGATGAATGACCAATTTGCCTTTGATATATTCGAGAATGGCGGAATCACCGGTCGGGTCCGAAAGCGCCAAGTGACCGGCCGCCCGTTTGCCGTCGGGCAATGTGGGAGCGATTACGACTAACTTGTCATCACTCAGGGCCTTCACGGCTTCGGACACCGTGGCGTAGTTGTCGAGCACATACTGCGCCCAAGCTGCTATGGACATTGTGGGGCGCTTACCATCCGGCTGGGGATACTCGGATTCCGTGAGGTAGAGAACGTTTCCCACTAAGCCTTTCTCGTTCATGCCGTCAACGGTGGCGCAGTTGTAGAAAGAGGAGATCACGCTACCGTATTTGGATACCCACTGGAGCGAATTCGGACCTGCGGCGCCGTTGCGTTTCATACCGGCGGGAAAGGCCCAAAGGTCCGTGCCGGTGTTTTGCAACCAATCCATGGACCGGCCGGTGATGATTACCCCGTCGGAGCCGAAATACAGGGCGCGGGTGCAAGACTCCGCCTGCCCTAACAGAACAAAGGTTAAAATGAGAGCGATAAGTGCTCCATACAGGCCTTTTCCGACATTCCAACGATTCATTGAGCGCTCCTTTTGACGGTATATGGGGCGAGAATCTGTCGCGTGAGCGAACATGGTCTCTTCCCCCTGGAATCAGTTTAGCCGATCGGCCATGAAATGGCGATGTGTGGCAATTGAGCGGTCGGCGTCGACGCTTGAAGGCCGTTAAGAGTCGTACATGCCGGGTTAATCGGTCCACCCAGGAACTGAGGGTAGCGATAGCCGGACCCGATACGACGAAACAGCGTTTACAGACTTTGCGCCGACCGGACTCGATGCGAAATTGCCATAGCGTAAGCCGACTCGGCTTATATGTACATGGAACTTGCTCTCCGTATTGTTAAAGCGACCCTGGTGAAAGTCAGCTCGTGAATTTTCGCTTTGTGCCGCTTGACATAGCAGTTCGAGCGGCACATAATAGCTAATTCAGATTTTGACGCTGTGACGCCCGTAACGTCCATCCGCCGCCCACGGCTTCATATCAGGAGCGAATGCATGGCCCCAAGAGAGAAAAAACAGGAACCTAGCCCCCCTATCGAACATGTCCCCGAGGAACAGGCGCTCGAAGAGTCGCCGCCGGCTTCGGCCAAGAATATCCCCCGACCCGCCGGCAAGTTGCCTACCGCTTCCCAGAAGAAGGTCGCGCGACTAACGGTAGAACTCATCGGCGGCGCAGGATCTCTGCCGACGCTCGACGAAATTGATAATCGCCAACAGGTCAAGGATTCCGAAGAGCATTTTCCTCTGCTTACGGTTATAGCCGCCATACTTAGAAAGAATGACGGCCGTATGGTCATTGGGGAGCTTGCTCCTGAAATAACCAAGCATTGGAACAGATCTCTACCCGGTTCCCCCTATTCCTTAGAGGAATTTGTTTACATGGTGACCCGGAACGCCGACAACCTACGCGTGAGTTAATCCCTCTATTCCCATAACGGCTCCCCGTTTGAGGCGGCTCTATGCTCGACGACGGCCCTCAAGGCAAGCGGCGCTCGCTGAAGCGTGTCGTGAGCATCGCAGCCGTTACAAATTTCGCAGCCGAGTGTGATTAAAGGTGAGGCAGTCCACATGCCGCGTGAAGGGCTGAGGCTAAGCCTCGTCTTCCTGCTGCGGATACGCTTCTCTCGAGTTGCTACGCTCCAGCGGGCCGTCTCCACAAAGCCAAAGAGTCTTTTTGCGTTTTTCCGCATCCAAGTTGCGATGAGAAGCGACAATCCCCTCATGCGGTTGATATAGCGCCGACTCATGAACGAGCGCCATCCTACGCCCTGCCCAATCAGCGATCCACTTGACTCTGAAGTGTTCCGTATCCGGTATTACCTGAAAAGCACATGAGAGCGCTCAGCAAGCTGCTGTTTCAATCTGCAATGGTTCATGGCCGCGTCGCGCCAAGCTTCTGGACGCGCCGCGCCGAGTTCGCCGACATCCGCAAAAAAGTGTCCCCGGAGGACGTTTTAGTTGGCGCCGTGAGCAATTTCACTAGCAATCGTTAGGTGATTGCGCGAATAATTGTAAGAGCTTAGGTTGCGTAATTGAGAACCGCGGCTTGCTGGACTTGCGTACATTCGAAACATGAACGCTCGAATTGATGTATGTGGTACGCGGTGCGCGGGAGTGAAAATTCTCCCAATTGCTCAGTTAATAATATCGAACGGTTAAGCGTATCTGATTTTTCCAATTGCATCAGAGGTGTTTCTCCATCGGGGTAATAGTCACTCGTACGGAACGCGAAAGTTCCCCTTGACATACTACATGTAGTAGGGCAAGCTTTATAAACCACTACATAGTGGTGTTATGGGATTGATCCACTTATTTTAATGAAATAAGTAAGCACAGAACAGCGGAGCGGTTTTGTAGATTCGAACACGCGAAACGCTTCCTCAATCCGGAAGATCCAACGGCGACACACGGCATGGAATTGATACTCTCGCAGCGTGTCCCACTTCCATTGTAAATTACGGAGGTTCTCATGCCGAACGTAGCGGAAATCTCGAATTATCGAGCCCAAAAAGAACGCATTGAAACTACTGATATAGCCCTGTTCGTCCGCACATCCAGTGAAGCCATGGATGGATGGGATCGCAGCCGCATCGTGGACGCGCTGTTGCGAGAAACCTTTATTGACGAGGGCACCGCTCAGGACATCAGCCTTGAAGTGGAAAACAACATCAAGATGAGCGGCATCAAGATCATTACCGCTCCGCTCGTTCGTGAGATGGTCAACGCGAAGCTTCTCGAGCGTGGTCTTGAGTCCGCGAGACGCCTGCACACTCGCTTGGGATCACCTCTGTACGATGTGGATCAGCTTATCACGCAACCCAACAAAGAAAACGCCAACGTGCCCCACGGCCCTGAAGCCACAAATCTCACTTTGGCGGAAAACATCAAGAAGGAATACGCCCTCCTGAACGTCTTCAGCCAAGAAGTGGGAGACGCCCACATGAAGGGTGATATTCACCTCCATGACTTAGGATTCATCGACAGGCCGTACTGCTCGGGTCAATCCCTGGAATACATCAAGAAGTTCGGGTTGAACCTCCCGAATTCCTTGGCAATGGCTAAGCCCGCCAAACACCCTGAGGTTCTGTTGGCGCACATGGTCAAATTCGCAGCGGCGCTCCAGAGCCACTTTGCAGGCGCCATTGGCTGGGATGCGGTCAATCTCTTTTTTGCGCCGTATTTGCGTGGGCTATCCAAACGAGAGGTACGCCAGCTCGCTCAGATGCTGATATTTGAGTTTTCCCAACAGGCGGTTGCCCGTGGGGGTCAGGCTATTTTCACGGATATTAACCTCTATTGGGAGATCCCCAAGCACTTTGAGAACGTGCAGGCGATAGGGCCGGGCGGTAAGTTTACCGGACTCACCTATTCCGATTATTTGCCTGAAGCCCAGGAGTTTGTCTGGACTCTCTTCGATATATACAAAGAGGGCGATGGATCGGGGCGACCTTTCTTTTTCCCGAAACCACTTGTGCATATCACGGAAAAGCTTTTCAAGACCGAGGGCCATGAAAAGTTTCTGAGACATATTTCCGACATAGCGGCTGAAAAGGGCAACACTTATTTCGTCTTTGATCGAGGAGAAACCGCAAAGATCTCCGAGTGCTGCCGACTCTCGTTCAAATTGGACAAAACCGATTTGCAGGACGCCGTGCATCCTTGGAAGATGCGCTATTCCGCCATGCAGAACGTGACGCTCAATCTGCCTCGCGTCGCGTATGAGGCCGCGGGCGATGATACTCGGTTGTTCTCGCTTATAACTGAGCGGATTGACATTGCCGCTCAAGCCCACATCCAAAAGAAGAGCTTCATTGAAGGACTCCTGGCGCTGGGGCAACGCGGCCCGCTGGCACTGCTCACCATGGATCCCGACGGTGAGCCGTATCTGAGGATGCACAGAGTCACGTATCTTATTGGAATGGTCGGCCTCAATGAGCTTGTGCAATACCATACCGGAGAAGAGTTACATGAAAGTGAAGACGCCGTTAAATTTGGGTTAAAGATCATCGCCCACATGAACCTTGTGGCCGCACGGTTGGGACGCAAATATAATATGCGATTCGTCTTGGAACAAACCCCTGCCGAGAGCACGGCGTATCGGTTCGCTAAGCTCGATATGCGGCTCTTCAAAGACGCCCAAAAAGTGGTCAAGGGCAGCTTTGAGGCGGATGAAATCTATTACACGAACTCAACCTTGTTCAATGTAGGCGCTCCTATTGATCCCATTGACAGAGTGCGACGTGAAGGCCTCTTTCATCCATTGATCGAGGCGGGATCATTGACCCACGTATGGCTTGGGGAAAGCAAACCCAGCCCGGAATCCATCGCCAATTTTGTGGTGAAGACCTTTCGTATGACCCAGAACGACCAGATCGCTTTCTCACCGGAGTTGACCACCTGCACGGAATGCGGCAGGACCAGCCGAGGGCTGCACGACCTATGTCTGTATTGCGATTCGAGTCGTGTTGAGCAAATAACGAGAATTACCGGCTATTTTACCAAGGTTTCAAGTTGGAACAAGGGTAAAAAAGGCGAATTGAAGGATCGTTATAAGAGCCTCCTGTAATTGATCGGATGAGTTGTGTGGTGAATCCACACGATTGTTGCGGCCACCGCTGCATGGTCGGCCGCATTGTTTGATAATTGTGTTTGGGTGGAGTTGAAGAATGAAATACCTATTTACCAAAGCCGGCTGTGACGCATGTGAATGGATTAAATCACATGTGGATTTGCAAGCGGCAAAGGATCTCCGCATTTACAACCTCGACGGCGCCGATCCGGAAGCCTTGGCTATGTTAGCCTATTACGAACTGGTGCCGCTATCTGAAAAGAACCTCCCGATTCTTCTCTGCGAAGAAATGGAGGAACGGCAAGTAATAACAGGCCCTATCGTTATTAAACAGCACATCGAACACGACTCCGCATAGAGACATGATGAAGACAACGTGGGACATAAAGGGCTTCACCAAGACATCTCTCATAGACTGGCCCGGACGCATTTGCGCCGTAGTGTTTCTCGGCACATGCAACTTTCGTTGTCCCGCTTGTCACAACGCGGATCTCGTGCTGAAGCCTCATGAGATCCCCAACTATCCCATTGAAGAAATCCTCGCATACCTGCGATCCAGGAAAAGCTGGATAGACGGCGTAACCATTACCGGCGGAGAGCCGACACTGACCACCGGCCTGCGGGAGCTTGCTCAGGTATTCAAAGGCAACGGCCTTAAGATTAAGCTGGACACCAACGGGTCCCGACCCGACGTCCTGGAAGCGCTTTTACGAGCAGGTATCTTGGACGCCGTTTACATGGACGTCAAAGCGCCCTTACGGCCGGACGCCTACGCAGCCGTCGCAGGGGTACACGTGGACGTGGACGCCGTCACGACGAGCATCCGGCTCTTGAAGGCTTCCCATGCAGAAGTGGTCTTTCGCACGACGGTGGTACCAGGCCTCGTAGAGGAGCCGAGCATTGCGGAGATCGTTGACGCTTTGGGCCAGGTGGCTCGATACGTGCTTCAGCCGTTCAGGTCGGAGTTTACCCTCGAGCCCGAGTTCAGACACATACCCGAATTCAGCCTCTCTCGATTCACCGCCATGCAAGAGCGCTTCGAGCGCCAGGGTGGTCCAACTGATGTGGAGCGAACCGCATAGCTCACCGCCGCGGCGCTTCTTGTCTCAAGGATGCTCCACATCATCCTTCTGCGTACAGTACCTCAGCCTCAGCCGAATGCGCAATAAAAGAAGTAATATTGGAGAGAACCTTCTTGAAAGACGTTTCTCCCCAAACCCCTCTCCAAGAACTTTCAAAATAGCCGCAAGTGCCTTTTCTCACGGAGAAAAAGCCACTTGCGGTGCATTTGAACATTCTTTCATAGCAGTTAGGGAAACCTGCTCTTATAAAAATTTTGTTCACCTATATTCCTCGTTTGAAAGCACATTGGTATAAGTGCGCGGAACAGGAATTATGCCGTCG
>JBBRBO010000082.1:0-17410 GCA_038205805.1 Desulfomonilales bacterium | reverse complement strand
TGCTGGGGCCTGCCCCCTCCATGCCTGATCCCGTCGACCCGACTCAGACATCCATATTGTAGTGCCAAACTTTTGTTGACCCATGTTAACATTCTGATACCATTAGTGTTTACATTTTAAACTGTCGAAGATGAGTAAGAGCCGGTCACGTGAATCGCTCGGCGGACAATGGGCTCCGGCAGGTAGTTATAGTCTCCCGAGGGACAAGGTGAGCCGGAATGACATAGTGAGCGACGCTGTAGCACGGTGTGCGTTGCATTGAGGTCAGGAAAGGCGGTTACTGATTAAATCCATGATCGTTTACAGGCTTCAGATGCCTCTGAGAATGGAGCAGGCCCGGAGTGGAGGATTCCCTCGCCTCCGGGCCTGCCGTTAAGCTAAAAGCGTTTGGCGTTTCGGCGCATGGTTACTTGACTTTCTTCCAGGTGTGGGCCACGTGACCGGAACCCTTCTTCGTTGTAAATTCCGTGGGTGTGGTTTTGCCCGTCGGGTCATAAACGAAGACGTATTCATCGGCGCCGTTGAATCGGTAAGCGCCGGTCATTTCCTTGCCCTCGTTTGGGCCGGTGCGCCGGACAAAATGCATGACGTTACCCTTTTCCGTTACGTCTATGTCTTTGATGTCCGCGATAATGGGTTCTTTGCTTTGGTGAGGGGTCACAAGGGTAAGCGTCTTGCCGTCGTAAATAATTTTACTGTTTTTCACGTTTTCGTTAGACAGCTTTTCGCCGTCACGTTCACCTGCAGACATGACCCACGTGCCCTGAAGCTTTTGCACTTCTTTGTCCATGTCCTTTGCGGAGGCAGTCTGGACAAACGCGCCTAGTGAAAGGGTTACTACAGTAATAAGAAGCACCGCCCATTTAGTGTTTAGCATCATCGTGAATACTCCTTTGCAATTGGTTGGGAGAGCGTTTATAAGGTTATCGAGCCGCAAAAGGCAAGCGGCTGAGACCCTGCCGATTCAAGTATGGCCGACGACTATGTCGAGGTCAATCATTGCCGAACAGCAAATGAGCCTGGGGATGTGGTGACATCGTGGTACGAGTGTTCCTCCATCCCTGGCGTCCGAATACACAAAAGGCGGGCTCGCGTGCCTCACGCACAATGTGAGCACGTGCGTCTTCACCTTTAGATGCACACCACTAGGAGACGGATTCATGTGCATTATCTCATTATGGCGTGGTTTACTGGTTTTGTTTGCAATGGTCGTACTGTGTACGCCTAGTTTCGCGGAGATACCCATGAATAAACGTGTAGTGACCCTCGAAGGCGTAGTAGGTTCCGCAACCTACAAGAGCGCCGGTCTTTACAAGCTCAAGGAAAAGGAGCAGCGTATCCTGCGTGAGTGGATTGAAAGCTATGGGCGACAGACGGCCGAATCCGTGGAAGAGGATTGCCTAGCCGGTCGGATAAAACCGAACGCTCCGCCTGAGCCTGACACGCAATTTAAAAAGTAATTTGGGAGAAGGGCGATTTTGTATCAGGGTTCGGGTTATTAGCTCGCCCAGTAACGATATATTCTCCCCAGGCGGTATTTCAGCCCTCCCAAATTAAAAAAGGAGAGCAAAGCTCTCCTTATGTTCAACATACGGCTTCTCGATCAAGAGGCCGTGAGCGGTGAGTGTTTACTTCTTTTCTTTTTCTCGGAGTTCAATGCGCCGGATCTTGCCGCTGATGGTCTTGGGTAGCTCCGCCATGAACTCGATTTCACGCGGGTACTTGTACGGCGCGGTCAGGTTTTTGACGAAATCCTGGATGTCCTTTACGAGGGCGTCGTCTCCCTTGTAGCCTTCTTTCAAGACGACAAACGCCTTCACGATTTCGCCGCGCACTTCATCGGGTTTGGCTACGACTGCGGACTCGAGCACCGCGGGGTGTTCCACAAGGGCGCTTTCCACCTCAAACGGCCCAATGCGATAGCCGGCGCTGATGATAACGTCGTCCGCGCGTCCCACGAACCACAGGTATCCTTCAGAGTCACGATACGCACGGTCGCCGGTGACGTACCAGTCACCCCGGTAGGTGTTCTGAGTTGCTTCGGGATTGCCCCAGTATTCTTTGAAGAGACCAATGGGCCGTTCAGGGACAACCTTTATGGCGATGTCGCCTTCTTTATTATCCGCGCATATATTCGCGTCATCGTCGATGACGTTCGCATCCATACCGGGAGCGGCTTTCCCCATGGAACCTGCGCGAATCGGCATATCATCGGTGGGGAAGTTGCCGGCGATGATCACTGTTTCGGTTTGACCGTATCCGTCACGTATGGTTAACCCGGTTTGCTTGGTCCACACGTCTATAACTTCGGGGTTCAGGGGCTCACCGGCGCCCACGCAGCTCCGCAGGCTGGACACGTCGTACTTGGTTAGATCCTCGACGATCAACATGCGATAGGCTGTGGGAGGAGCGCAGAAGCTGTTCACGCCATATTTCGTGAGCAGATCCAAGGTCAAGTGAGCGCTGTATTTCCCCTTGGTATTGTGCACAAACAGGTTTGCGCCCTGGCTAAGCGGCCCAAACAAGCTGCTCCATGCGGCTTTCGCCCAGCCGGTGTCGGAAAGATTCCAGTGAACGTCGCCCTTGCGCAAATCCAACCAGAACTTGCCCGTGACCACGTGGCCCAAAGGATAGCTGGTGTGGGTGTGCAAAACCATCTTGGGATAACCCGTGGTGCCGCTGGTGAAATACAGCAGCATAGGATCATCCTTGTGGGTCTTGATTCGCTTGTCCTCGGGGATTTCCTTCGAGGCCGAATCCATGAGGCTCTCGTAATTATGCCAGCCTTCTCGTTCGCCGCCGGCGACAATTAGGGCCTTCAGGTCAGGATAATTCTTGCGGGCTTCGTCGAACTTGGGGGCGTTGTCGACGTCCGTGATGACGGCTTTGGCCTGACTTGCCTTTAGGCGATAGGCGATGTCTTTAGGTGTCAACTGCGTTGTGCCGGGAACCGCGACTACGGCCGCTTTAATCATGCCGAGCATACATTCCCACCACTCGGGAACGCGGGACATGACGATCATCACGTTTTCTTTGGGCTGGACTCCTAAGCCGTGCAGTGCATTGGCCACCTGGCAGGATCTATCGCGGAAATACGCATAGCTGAGGTCGCGACGTTCTCCGTCTTCCCCTACCCAAAGCATCATTTGCGCATCGGGGTCTTCTGCGAATTTGTCCGTTACATCAAACCCGAAGTTGAAAAATTCAGGGACCTTCGGATGATATTTCGCGTACGTTTCCGCATAGCTGGTCATGTTGTGAATATTTTTTTCATCGGCGCTCGCTGTCATGCTCATCTCCTTTTATTTCGTCGTGATTCAAACCATCTACGGTTCACCGGGTTGGAGACCGCTCCGAGCCCGGTGCAGTCCGGATGGGAGACTCATCTCCTCTCCGGATGACCCATCGTGATTCCAAGTGGTTGGCCTGCTTTCGGTAATGGTAATCCACTACGTCCGGGAAATCGGCGGTGAAGGTCCGTATAAAATGCGAGAGCCACCACCGTCACCGATCGGACAGTGAAATGCTTTTCGCACACCCATCGCCGGCAAGATACTACGCAGTTCTTGAGGGGAGCTGTAATCGGCCCCGTGGGACCCATTCACCTTCGCCTCGACCGCAGTTATCCGGGTGGGTTCCCTCAACCCATGATGATGAAACTATATGTGCTTACGATGTGCTCGCGCCTTGTGCGTCTATATGGTCACGGAACCGGTGATTAAAGGACAGGCGGCGCAGTTGACAACCGCGGGCATCCGTGTGAACTGCGCGGGTTCCTATCATTCAGTATGATGAGCATAGACCATAACGGCGCTGAAAAAAAGCGAAAAGTATAAGCTCTCTTAAAAAGCCAAGTAAGTCGAATATCATTGTGCAGAGGGTAACGGCCTCCAAATGAATGAGACATGCCGAACGTACTGTCTACTTGTAGATTTGTCCGAGTGGAGACGGCTCTACGCTTTGTGTAGGCTAAGAGGACTCATTTTCCTCCGAGCCTGCCCTTGTGATTCCAAGCGGTTGACGTAATCGTGATGAACAGCCGCCGCCTCATCGCAATTGCTATGCGGCTCGAGGGCTGCAAAGCCGACTAAAAGCAGATGAATCATACCGACCGAACGGCATCCACATCCATCCGCAACGGCCTAATGCTATATCGTGGAGTCCTCTCCTTACTTGATCCGATACGGGAGCAGGCAGTAAGAAGGATCTGTAAAAGCATACCAGGCGCATATTGTATCCACAGCGCCGACGGTAACTATGCCCAAGTGAAAAGCGATTTACAAGCGATATTTGATCGCGGAAAAGCTTTTCTTTAGAAGGGGTGTATGGATAGACGGACGGAAGTATTTTTCAGATGGGCGCCTGGTGTTTTGCGTTACGCGAGCGGCTCTATGTGACGGCGCGGTAAACTCCCACCCAGCGTCGGTCAAAGGGCCCTGAGTTCGGCGGAGGTCGGAGGAGAGACTCATTTCTCTCCCCCGCGTCTATCGCTGTCATGGAGGCTTTGGCGAATTCCACGTAAACGCGCGCCTACTTCTTTACGGCTTGTTTGACTCGATAGTCGTCACCATTTTTCTTCTTGTTCATCTCGATGACGTCTTCGCTGGGCACTCTGCCGCTATTAACGACACTCTGATACGCGAAGTACCGATGGTCCGGCGGGAGATCGTCCACTTTTTCGAATTCGGTTCCGTCTGCGGTGAGATTCACTTGCTCATCCAGGATCTTGCGGACGTATTCGATGGCCGATTCCAGCACGAGGGATTTCGGCAGCGTCGAAGGGCAGAGTTCCGTGGGATCCTTCTTCTCAAACTTTTGCAGCAAATGCGCTGCAGTTTGAAGATGTTGAATCTCCATCATGAGGTGGAGTTCCCAAACCTTCTTGATTCGGTCATCCACTTCATGTTCCATGAACGAGTGATACAGCCAGCATTCGTGATACTCATGGAGCAGCGCCGATTCGAGTAGAGACAGCCTGCCGTCCATAAGACTTTCATACTGGGTCACGTGTTGCTCTTCGATTTGGGCTATTTCAAGGTAGAGTCCACGACCGGTTTCGTCTTGGATCCTGTCACCCATATTCATGTAGAAGTTCATGGTTTGCTGTTCGCCGGCGATGAGCGTCATAATATAGAGCAAGGTAAGCGGATTGGCCTTGCGCGCATCCGCGAACTTGCGCAGATCGTCAAGTGGGAACCGGTGTTCGGCCTTGGTGGGGCGACCAGGGAGAATATCCGTGTAGCCCTGCACGATGTCACCGGCCTTTTTACCCTCGAGGCATTCCATGAGGTTGGCGTAACGGTAAAGGTGGTCAAAATCTTCCAGTAGGCCGAAATCAAATACTTGCTTCACGTAGGGATCAGGCACGTTTTGCGCCAGATAGGCCGTGAGATCCACCGCAAGCTGCTCGTAGCCGATAGTAGCCTCCAAGATGGAAGCCTCGCCTGGTACAAGCCAATTCACACGCTTTTGCTGCTGCTGCTCGATGCGACGGCTCAGGGCAAGCTGCCCCAAGATTTCCAAATTGTTGGTTTGACGGGCGAATTGGTGCTTAAACATGACGGCTTCCACTTCTACGCCGTTCATGAGAATGACTCGAGCTTGGGTGTACGGATGGACGGCCTCTTTTTTGTACGGTGTAATATTCAATTCCGACCAGTTTGCAATTTGCTTTTCCGGGGCGAGCCCTTTTTCCTTAAAAGGATTGAAACTCATTGCCATTGCTCCTCATTATCAATTATAAGGCGGTCGCTATTGAGGCGACTTCTTTAGTATCGTAAATAAATGGGCGCGCGTCAATGGAAAACATGTACGCACGGCTGAGTAAACTAACACACGAGGCTGTTTAGGTATCCATTTTTAGATTTTGCGCTTTATAACTGATATTGTTGCGGCTGGGGATCTAAAATACTGATGTCGAACCAAGTGACGCTAACCGCCGATTAAGGGGCGTCAATCCAGCCCCCTTCGGCGCCGACGGCGGAATCATGTGCAACATGCCGTTGGAATGATATATACTAAGCATAATTAGCAAACGGAGGATTCAAATGGGAAAGGGCGTTGCCGAGAAGATACTTGAAGCTCACTTGATAAAGGGAAAACTTGACCGGGGCTCGGAAATAGCCATTAAGATCGATCACACATTGACGCAAGACGCTACGGGAACCATGGTATATCTGGAATTCATGGCTATGAATATCCCTCGTGTGAAAACGGAGCTGTCTGCGAGTTATGTAGACCACAATCTCTTACAAACCGATTTTAAGAACGCCGACGACCATCGCTTCTTACGAACCGCCGCAGCCAAGTACGGCGCCGTATTCAGTAGACCCGGTAACGGCATATCGCACCAAGTGCACCTAGAGCGGTTCAGCGCATCCGGGAAGACATTGCTCGGTTCCGACAGCCACACACCGACAAACGGCGGCAGTTCCATGCTGGCCATAGGCGCAGGCGGACTCGATGTGGCGATGGCCATGGCCGGTCATCCTTTTCACCTTCACATGCCGTTGATCGTGGGCGTGCGCCTGACCGGCAAGCTTCAGCCGTGGGTTTCCGCGAAAGACGTCATTCTCGAGATGCTGCGGCGACTGTCCGTCAAAGGCGGCGTGGGCAAGATATTTGAGTATTTCGGGCCTGGAGTAGAAACGCTCTCTACGACGGATCGCGCCACCATCGGCAACATGGGCGCCGAACTGGGCGCCACCACAAGCATCTTCCCGTCCGATCAGAGGACGAAAGAGTTCTTTGAGAGCCAAGGTCGCCCTGAAGCGTGGACCGAGATACTGCCGGACGAAGACGCCCACTACGATGAAGTCATGGAAGTCAATCTCAGCGAAATCGAGCCGCTCATCGCATTGCCTACCTCACCGGATAACGTGCGCAAAGTAACGGAAGTGGAAGGCACGCCCGTGGATCAGGTGATTGTGGGCTCATCCGTGAATTCGTCCTATCGCGACCTGATGATAACGGCGCTTACCATCAAGGGAAAACATTGTGATCCCAAAGTGAGTTTCGAGATTAACCCCGGTAGTAATCAGGTGTTGACGAACGTGGCGGAGGCCGGCGGCGCTCTGGATTTAATTCTGGGCGGCGCCAGGATACACCAGTCTGGGTGCTTGGGGTGCATCGGTATGGGCCAAGCCCCCGGCACGGGCTGGGTAAGTCTGCGCACGTTCCCGCGGAATTTCCCTGGTCGTAGCGGCACGCTCAATGATAAGGTTTACTTGTGCTCCCCGGAAACAGCGGTGGCAGCGGCGATCACCGGGGAAATCACGGACCCGAGAAAACTGGGCGAGTATCCGTTTGTGTATCAGCCGGCCCACTATGTGACGAACGACGACAATTTCACCTTCCCCCCCGAGGATCCGTCTTCAGTAGTAATTGAAATGGGTCCAAATATCAAACCCTTCCCTGAATTCGGCCCGATGGACGATGTGCTGGAAGGCACGGTTATCCTCAAGGTGGATGACAACATCACCACGGACGCCATTATGCCCGCCGGCAGCGTAGTCTTGCCTTTCCGAAGCAATATCGAAGCCATTAGTGATTTCGTGTTCAGTCAAATGGATCCTACGTTTGCTCAGCGAGCCAAACAGCACAAAATGGGATTCATTGTTGCGGGCGAGAATTACGGCCAGGGGTCGTCTCGTGAGCATGCGGCTATAGCTCCTCGGTTTTTAGGCATTAGGGCAAAGATCGCCAAGAGCTTTGCACGTATACACAAAGCTAACCTTGTCAACTTCGGTATTTTGCCGCTCACATTTGTCAACCCCAATGCCTTTGCAAAGATCAAGCAGCAGGATGTGCTTGTCATCAGAAACATTCACAAAACGCTGGAGAACGGCGGGTCGGATTTTTATGTGGAAGTGCTGGACTCAGGGGAAAAGATCCCCGTACGCCTGGAAGAGGCGACTCCACGGGATCTCCAGATCCTGTTGGCGGGCGGTCTCATCAATCTCGCCGGACTAGACCCGGACGCAATCTAACGCTCGCCTGTTTGTCGATGTAGTGGCTATGGGCCTCGTGCGAAGTCCCATAGCCTCAACGTAAGAATGCCCCCTAGAAATCGCGTGCGCCCGTCGTGATCTCAAAGGCGCCGGCGTGTTCCCGCCTGCTGTTTCTCCTTGCATCACCACCTTCTATTCAGGGTGCTCTTTCTGCTTGACTTTGGCTCTTCGTTTAGCTAGTTCGATCAATATGTTGAAAGAAGTTTTTAAATATTTAGAGCGACGTCGCTCCTTGAAGACTGCTACTGCTAGATTTTCCGCAATCCTTGCGCCGGATTCCGCGGGCCAACTGACGTTTACCTCCAAGGGATTCGAAGATTTGCTCGCCTTTCTGGAAGACGGAGAAATCACCTTTCAACATGTGGCCGTTCAGGCGGGACTGTATTGGGCAAACGTCTCTCAACGCATTCTTTTACGTAATACCATACAGGGCAGGGGATTTTTGACGCCGGCTTGTTTGTGGGCATACATTCATATGCGAGGCAATCCGGAAGACATTGTGCGGTCCTTTCCCACACCTGAAATGAGCCTCATGCAGATAACGCTTCTCAAGGAGATTGATCCCGCTGTCTCCGCCCCCTTTCTTATCGACACGTACTTGAACAGGAAGGATGCTCAGGAGGAGCTGCGAGTAGCCGCGAGACTCTGTCTGTTACGGATACTGGACGCCGGTGTGTCTCCGTCAGTGATGGAATCTCTCAAGCGTCGCTATCCGAGGCTGGAGGTTCTCAATCACTGGAAGACCAGCCGTAGATCGCGCAACACGGCGCCCACTCCATCCATGAACAAGATAGATTTCCACCAGTTGCTACGGTCCATCCAAGATGTGAAAGAGCTTTCTTCCCTCACGCGCACAGTGTATCTCCTGTCGAGCTTCTTTATTCCTCTGACGGACAAGGAATGGCGCAGTCTGTGGCTCAGCAGCAGCGATCAAGCCTTCTTCGAGCAGCTCCGAGCAGCGGGTATGGTTGAGAGCGTCAATGGCGGGCACATGCTCTGTTCCGAGCTGTCCAAGCGCATGACGCTGAATCGTTTCCTCTTCGAGTCCTATCCCTTCGTCAAGGACACCGTGCATCGTAACCAGGCCGAACGTATGCAAGAGGAGCGCAAGCAACGCATCCGTTCCAGTGAACTGGACCGCCAAGCCTTAGAAATGCTCACCGAGGGGATAATATGTCTCGATAAACCTGGGGTGCTCTATTACATGAACCGCTCGGCAGAGCGTTTCTTGGGTGAAAACAAAGAGTTACGGGAACGCTTATTCGGGGCGGGCTCTTTGGAGGAAGCGCTGCGGAAATATTCGCGAGACGGCGCTCTTGCCGCCATACGAGCGAATGTTGAGGCCGGTGGAACAGACGAAATCTTCGGTAGCCGCATCTTTATTAACACTGAGACACGACGTTTTCAGGTGCAACTGGGCGCCCAAATCGTAATTATTAGCGACGTCACGGATCAGAGTCTCATCGACAAAGAAATCGGCAAGATGTACAGGCACGAACTCAAGGCCGCTCTGGATGTGATCGGCATCGGCTTGGAAAGCGCCCAAGCGCTGATCGCCGAAAAACGCCTCGAAGACACCGAGCAATGTCTTATCGAGATTGAAAACAAGCGTAAAGAGCTTTTCGACATGCTTGAAGACAAAATGGACTTCATCCGTTTGCACTCGGATAGCTTTAAGATACGGCTGGATCGCATCAACCTGAATTTGGTGACGGACAAATGTGTGGCAAACTACACAACGGTAGGCGGCAAACGCGCAGTGTGTGTGCAGTCCGATCACTTGGCGACTCCCGCAATCTATGTGGCCGGTGAAGAGCGTTATCTTGAAAAGGCCATTGACAACATCTTGCGAAATGCCGTCAAGTTCACGGCCCAGGGTACGGAGGTCACCGTTTGCCTGCGTGGGGACAAGAAAATGGCCGAATTGACCATCGAGGACAACGGCCCCGGAATCCCCCAAGAAAACCTCGGAAAGATCTTTCAACTGGGATTCACCACCAACGGCACCGGTCGCGGGCTCTACATGGCGAAGCGCATAGTCACCGCTCATGGCGGCCGTATCGCCGTCAGCAGCAAGTTGGGTTCCGGAACTACTTTCACCATCCGTCTGCCTCTGGCTCCCGAGGACTAACATGGCGTATCTGAAACTCCTACTGGCCGACGACGAGATACTGATTCGACGCAGAGTTCGGCTTTTGCTGGACACCTGTTTCGAGATTCACGAAGCGGAAACGGCCGCAGCAGCCGAATCCATGTTCGACGACACGTATGATTGCGTTCTTCTCGATATTACCTTCCCGGATGGGAACGGCATTGATCTCTGCGAAGAAATGAAGGCCAAGCTCCCGTACACCACGGTGTTGATAAGTTCTTCTATGGAGACCGTGGAGGCTTGGAACCAGGCCTTTGCCGCGGGCGCCGATGGATACGTTGAGAAACGTGAACTTTTGAGCCTGGATCCCCGCAAAATCGAGCTGATGATTCGCAATCTCGTTGAGCGCAACTGTTTGCGCAAACGAACTGAGAACCTCAATCGGCGGCAAGCGGAACTCCTCTCCGTGTTGTCGCATGATGTGCGGGCGCCCTTTCAAACACTTATTGGTATTATCGAACTTCTGCGCAAGGATGTGGCCGCTCCGGCGGCGGCTCGGAATGTGGAACTCCTCGACCGCTGCGTCAAGGACCAGCTTGCCTTCATCAACTCGCTCTTGGAACTGCTGAGGTTGGAAGCGGGTTCAGGTCACGTTCGCATGAACCCTGTGGATCTTAACCTTGCGGTGAATCAAACCCTCCTGGGATTGTCGATTATTGCGGAAAAGAAGAGCGTCAAATTGCGCTTGAGTCTAGCCGTCGATCTCCCGAAGATTTCCGGTGATCTTGCTAAATTTCTGCAATTGGTGAACAATTTGGTGACGAACGCCGTCAAGTTCACCCCGAGAGGTGGTGAAGTCACCATAGAAACTCTTTTTCTTGAGACGAACCGTGGTCCCGGCGTGGAGCTGCGGATTTCGGATACGGGGGTGGGAATTCCCGACGACATGAAGGCCCGCATATTTCAACGGTTCGGCCGAGGCACATTCCAGGGGACCGAAGGCGAGCCCGGCGTCGGCTTGGGGCTGTCTATTTGCCGGGAGATAGTTCAGCTTCATAGCGGATCGCTTTGGGTTGCGGACAACACCGTGGGCGGCACGATCTTTCACGTATGGATGCCGCTTGCCGGCGAAATCGACGCGGTCGGACGGAGTTCCTGTTGCGCCGACGCCTCATCCTCAGTAGGAGCAGCGTGTTGAAGCGCCGGATAATGCCCGCAACCACAGCGACATCAGACGCCGACTCAAGCGGAGGCAACGAATGGTCAACTCTCATTCCCCTTCCGCCTGCTGAGGCGGTTACCTGAGTTGCATATCATGCCGGACCGAACGCGTGAGGAAGAGTCTTGCAAACTGGTATCAGTCGCTCTGAGGGTCTTGAGCCTCGGTTGCGCTCTTTTCTTGTGTTGCGCGTGCGGTCGCTTGGCGCCTTCGACTCCTGAAGCGGTGTTCAACACCTACAAGACACTGGTTAAGGGAGGCAAGCTTGCGGAATCAAGAGAAATATTAACAGGTCCGTCCCGAGCCCAGGCCCTACGGCTGGCCGGCGACTATCACCTGGAGCAGTCCCCGGAAGAAGCCGCCCTGATGAACGCACTGGACCCCGTGACGGAAGCCGTCCCTATAAAGGTGGCAGATTCCATGGCTCAAGTCCAGGCGCGTACGATCAAGGGGGGACTGCGGTTGGTGCGGCTCTCCAGATCTTCACCCGATGATCCGTGGAAGGTGGACCTCACCGACGAGCTTCGGGAGCTGGAAACCTTCCTCAAGGGTCGCAAGGCCCTTGAGGACCTGAGAAATCAAGCCGGTGATGTAGCTACGTCGGTAAAGGTCTTCAATGAGCAACTGACAAAAATGCAGGACACGGTAGTTGAACCTCTACCCCAGAAAACTCCTGAGAACATCAAGCCCGACCCACCCAAATCCCAAAAGGCAATCGTTCCCCAGAAGTCGGTAAAACACAAGAGTCGAAAAAAGGACCGTCGCAAGAAAAATAAATAATGTAACCATTCACCAGGAAGGTTGCTTCCCTATAACCGTGGCTAACAAGCGAAAGCAAATTGGGCACAATGGCTGTATAATGCGATTGTCTGTTCCTTTCTTGTTGAAGCGACTTCCGTAACCGTTCACCCCGAAACGCCAAGTGTGTGGTGAACGGTCACAAATTTTGCAAGAACCTCATTCTTCAGCACGGATCATAGATCAGGAGGAAGGAAAATGTTCGGAGAAGGCTTTCTTGTTGACATCTGGAACGGATCATACACGGATCCGCTAATCTTATCCGAGGAAGAAAGGAACCTAAAAACCCGACTGGAGCACCATGTATACCGATTGGCTTCAGAAATCGGAGCACGAAACACAGCCAAACCTGATGCGATGGAAGCAGCGGCTCAGTATATCGAGAGTGTCTTCAGGGATGCGGGGTTAGAAGAGAGAAAGCAGCAATTTCACACTGCCGACGGAGCCGGAGTGAGAAACATTGAGGCAGTTATCGAAGGAAACGATCCGAAGGCTGAATGCCTGATCGTGGGTGCGCACTACGACTCCGTTGCGTGCCCTGGGGCAAATGATAATGCGAGCGCTGTGGCGGCGCTGCTCGAAATTGCGGGCGCAATCTCACGAAAAGGGAAGCCTCAAAAAACAATCCGTTTTGTAGCGTTTGCCAACGAAGAACCGCCCTATTTCGGAGGCGCTGATATGGGGAGTTGGGTTTACGCACGAAATCTCGTCCAAACGAAGGTAGAGATCCTCGGGATGATCTGCTTGGAAGATATAGGCTACTACTCCACTGAACCGGGAAGTCAGAAAATCCCCGACCTGCTTAAGGGATTTACGGCAACAATATCGGCAATTTTGTGGCGATTTGCGGAAATCCTGAATCAAAGGACCTGGTGGCGCGGGCGCTCAACGCTTTCCGCGGTCATTGTCACTTTCCATCCGAGGGCTTAGCGGCGCCCGTTCAACTCATACCCGACATTACACTATCCGATAATAGATCATTCTGGAGGGCCGGATTCAAAGCAGTGATGGTCACGGACACCGTTTACCTGCGATACCCGCACTATCATCAACTGACCGACACTCCGGATAAGCTTACCTATGAGGCTTTTGCCCGTGTGACCTGTGGATTGTGCGATACCGTATGGGCCATGAGTAACCCTGACTGACACGTGACCCCTTCTCTTGCCTCACCCACGCACATTCGATGGGGCATATACACGATCGAAGGGAAGCTTTGGGCAGTCTCGCTAATCGGCGCCGGCCAATGCTTGCTCCAGATCCCGTAGAATGTCGTCGACGTCCTCGATGCCGATGGAGAGACGCACCAGGTCCGGGGGCAGGCCTGAAGAGGACTGTTCTTCGGAAGAGAGCTGCGAATGGGTTGTGCTCGCCGGGTGAATCGCGAGGCTCTTGGCGTCGCCCACATTCGCCACATGACTGAACAGTTGCAAGCGTGAAATAAATCGCTCCGCTTCAGCGGGTCCGCCCTTTAAACCGAAAACTACGACCCCGCCGCCCATTGCGTTTCTGAAAAATTTTTTGGCCATGAGATACGACGAATCCGACGACAGGCCGGGATAGCGCAACCACTCGGTTCGTGGATGTTTTTTGAGGAATTCGGCCACGCACAGCGCATTGGAGCAGTGGCGTTCCATGCGAAGGGCGAGAGTTTCCAAACCCTGAATAAATAGCCAAGAATTGTCCGGGCTTATGCATCCCCCAAGATTGCGCAAGGGCGCTAGTCGTAGTCTGACGATGAACGCCGCCTGTTGCAGTTCTCCAAGGTCATGAGCGAATCTTAGGCCATTGTAGGAGGAGTCCGGTTCGTTAAACAAGCGGAACTTGGGGTCGGTCCAGTCGAAGGTTCCACCGTCTACGACAACTCCACCCAGGGCCGCGCCATGCCCGCCGATCCACTTAGTCAATGAGTGCACGACAATGTCAGCGCCGTGAAGGAGCGGCTTGAAAAGATACGGTGTTGTGAACGTGGAATCCACAACAAGGGGAACATGAAACTTGTTCGCCACTGCCGCTATCTTCTCGAAATCCGGTATACCCAGCATGGGATTTCCCACCGTCTCGATATGAATGACTCTTGTACGTGCGTTTATCAGCTTTTCAGCGGATTCCGGGTCGTCATAGTCAAAGAACCGAGCCTTCAGCCCGAACTGCGGCAGGATATTGTTGAACATGGTGAATGTGCCGCCGTAAAGATTCCCTGCGGAGAGGACTTCGTCGCCACTTTCCAGCATGTTGATAATCGTGCTGAAGATGGCGTTTGTGCCGGAGGCGAACGCAAGGGCTCCCACACCTTCTTCCAAGGCAGCCATGCGTTTCTCGAGCACATCCGTGGTGGGATTCATGAGGCGAGTGTAAATGTTGCCGCTTTCTTTCAACGAAAACAGACTCGAGGCGTGTTGGGAATCGCGGAACAAGTACGAAGCGGTTCTGTAGACAGGCACCCCTCGTGAAAGTGTCGAGGATTCCCCGGTTTGTCCGGCGTGAACAGCTATGGTGCTAAACCCTTGCTTGGGGTCCTGTGGCATGGTTGGTACGCCTCCTGAATCGCAAAGAAGCTATGGTAACCGTTCACTAGGAACGATGCAACCACTCGTGTTGAGTATGCGGAGGTTCGGAGGGAAGATGAGTCTTCCGTCCGGCTTTCAGTGGGCGCAGAGCCGTCTTAAGCCATGTGAACGATTACGAGATGTGTATGACGAGAATCGTTGTAGGCGTCAGTGCTTATAAGAGCGGTAGTCGGCGCCGATGAACGTACGGAAAATATCACGTGGACGGCATTGGCAAACGCTGATCGGGTGAATGCTAGTATATGAGCTGAAGCGAATGGAATTACATTTTGAAAAAAAAACGTCACGCCTCTAAGCCGCGCATGGACGCGATTCTGAAACGAGGCCTTAATTAAAGTAACAAAACATCAGGGACTTAGATCGCCTTAGGTCAATCATTCCGTGGCATAAAAACGCTTGACATTCCTTCTGCGCGGAATTATAGCCGTGTTTACATCGAATCTCAACAGACTGCGTACACGGTCGAGCGCACTGTGGAAGATGGAATCAGGCCGAGTTTGCGATAGCGCTTTCGCCGCAGAGTATGCGGCGCCGTTTGAACCCAAGTAATTTACCGTCCGACAGGCGTCGGGGGCGGATGGATCCATGACCTGCGGAAGACTGTGGGTTCTGATACGTCGTAGAACAGTCTTGACTACATTTTGTTCAATACCGATAACCGCCATTCTGCCGTGTACCTTGCATAGGTCGCGGCGAACCGGAATAGGGTTACCTTTTGAGCGGAGGTTCAGCTCAATGCGGGAAAGAGATGGTAGCGGACCGGAGGTATGGTAGGACAGGACCGAAGGTCTATACCCTTCACCGATGAACTTCGGGCATAAGAGGCTGTGCCAAATTTTGCAAGCAGCCTCTGCGCTTTTAAACAAGGCCCTGTTTCAGGTTGAACTCGACATGAAAATGTAACCGTTCAGCAGGAATGCGGCGCCGATTTGAAATTACGTGATGTTCCGGAGAGGAGATGAGGCGCCTGTTGGGTTTTTACCGTAAGGCGCTCCGCCTCATACCCGGTGAGCTAATCTATTGGAGTGTAAACGTGTCGCTCGGTTTCAATGGTTATTTTTATTGTAATTTCAACAGCATTTGTCTGTTGTGGAATGAAATTGGGGGTTAGATATGGAAAAGGGTGAGTCGCTGCAAAAGAGCCGTCCCCGGAGTCAAGCGAAGGCCGAATACAATGAAATTAAGGAAATCATCACCATAGCGAGAAAAAATGGTTGGGATCTCGAAGGACTGGGCCTCATACCCAAAGATCTGCCGAAACAAGAGCCGGTATCACTAACCAAAAAGCAAGTCACCGAGCGGAACAGGCTGGTTAAAAGCATTCTTAAGCGATTCTCTACGATTTTACAGCCGCCGGTTCCCTTGGAAGTGGAAGAGTTCATTAAAAGTAAACCCACTACCGAGTGGCTGCCTTGGGAAGAAGAAGCGTTGGGTAAAGTTGAACAATGGCGCAGGGAAGTCAATGAAGTAAAGCCGGCGATTCTAATGGAATTACGGCGGGCTATACTGAGCGGATCCGACCCGGCGTAAGCGAGAGGCGTCGGACTCTCCGGCGCCCCTCAACTTAACACATATATTCCCGGAAGATTCCGAAACCGCTCGTCACAATCCAAACCGTACCCCACTACAAATCCACTCTCAATCCTGAAACCGTAATAATCTAATTCCACATGCTTTTCTCTGCGGCCCGTCTTGTCGATCAATGCGATGGTTTCCACCGTCTTCGGCTGCAAGGCTTCCACTCGTTTGCGGTATTCACTGAGCGTCAAACCGGTGTCAACAATGTCATCCACGAGAATAACATTGCGTCCTTTGACATCCTGCCCCACGTCCATAATGACGTTGAGGACGCCTGAACTTTCAGTCGAGTTCCCATACGATGAAATCTTGGCGAAGTCGATTTTGCACTCTACACTCACAGCACGGGCCAAATCAGCGAGAAATATGAAGCTCCCCTTGAGAATGCCTATAAACAAAACGTCTCCCTGGGGATACTTCGCTGAAATGTGAGCCCCCAGTTCGGCCACTCTTTGAGCGATTACCGCGGAATCAAACAGCAACGTTCGTGTAAATTCATCCATAAACGTCAACCTCCTACCACCTGCTCTTGGCGTCAAAGCTCAGATCATCCTTCAGGCCGGCTTCCAGCAGCATGAAACCGCGAGCCGCTATCATTGCGGCATTGTCCGTGCAAAGCCCCAAAGAAGGGAAAAACACGTGCAGTCCGGCGTCTTGGCCTCGCTGTGTCAGGGTTCGCCGAAGCGCCCCATTCGCCGCTACGCCACCGCATACGACGATACGGTCGCACTTGTACTGCTGGGCCGCCCATATGGTTTTGGAGGTCAAGACCTCCACCACCGCTTTCTGAAAACCCACTGCAATTTGTCGGACAATCCGCCGACCCGCTTCGCTTTCATCTTCGAATGGAATAGCGTGAAAACTCCCCGGTCTCTTTCCGTCACGAACTTTGCCGGTCAAGGATTCAAAGGTACGCAAAACAGCGGTCTTTAGGCCCGAAAAGGAGAAATCTAAGTTACCCGCTTCCATTAAGGGCCTCGGCAAAGGTGTTCCTTCTTCCGCGGGAATCGAGCCTGCCAGCTTTTCTATGATTTCGCCGCCCGGGTAGCCCAAACCGAGTAACTTAGCGGTCTTGTCGAAAGCTTCCCCCGCAGCGTCGTCCCGTGTCTTGCCCACCACGTGAAAGTCGAGCCAATCCACCACG
>JBBRBO010000081.1:0-17754 GCA_038205805.1 Desulfomonilales bacterium | reverse complement strand
AACCGGTCCACTGGAAGGAACCAACAACAAAATCAAAACTATGCAGAGACAAGCGTATGGATTCCGAGACAAGCAGTTTTTTATGCTCAAAATCTATGCTCTGCACTCAACCAGGTACGCACTTGTCGGATGAACCATAATTATACTGAAGAGTTACTTTTCACTTGACAAAATAGTTTAATAGTATATCATGGAGTTATAGCTGAGGGAACCTTTATTTCAGAAAAGCGCCATTTTTTCGAAAGGGTTCAAGAAGCTCAAGGCATTTCTGCGCTCAGGCCCCCCAAAACAGCATTCCATATTCCGAGAGAGCCTTGCTCGTTCCCCGCTACTTAGGTGTGCGCACGCGGGAACCGGTAAAAGTGACCTTCACCGGCTTTACTCATTAAAAAGCGAAACGCTTTCGGTCATTCACGACAGCAGCAACTCTGCAAGCGCAAGATCCTCAGGAGTAGTAATTTTCATGTTCGTAGCTGAATCCTCCACCATGCGCACGGGAAGACCCAATCGCTCGATCAAACACGAGTCGTCCGTTCCCTCAAAACCGTCTCGAAAGGCGCATTCATGAGCCCGTAGTATAAGTTGCTTTCGGAACACTTGGGGGGTATGAGCCAGCCACAGGCTCTCCCTGGGCTCAGTTTCCAGCAGCTCACCCCGTTGTCGTTTCACGGTTTCTTTGATCCTGCGACCTGCAATAGCCGCTCCCGTGTCCTCCGCGGCCTCGATGCACGCCCTAATGGTCCGGGCCGAGACCAGAGGCCGCACCCCGTCGTGTATCGCCACGATCGCGTGATCTTCGTCGATACTCAAGAGTCCATTGAAGACCGAGGCCTGTCGTGTGGGACCTCCTGGAACAACTCGCATGGGCTTTGCGCCGCAAGGCCGGGGGCGTGCATTCCATTCATCCACGAATGCGACGGGAAGCGTGACCAACACGCAGTCAATGAGAGAATGCTCGTCAAAAACCTGAATGGTTCGCTCCAGAATCGACACGCCGGCCAATGTGAGGAACTGCTTCGGATTTGACGCGGCCATCCTCAATCCGACGCCGCCCGCCGTTATAAGTGCTATATGCTTCACTATGAGCCTGCCGTTTCTTTGTAGGCCCCGCTTTCGTGAACATGGACGGACTACGTATTGCGGGGACAGATACTTGATGTTATTGTTGATAACCGCCGTGGAACCGCTTTACGCCAAGAGGGCTCGCTTCCAGCGCCGTTTGCCCGCGCCGACTCTCAAGGCCATAGCGCAGCGACATATCAGCAAATATACGGGATGTGAAAACGCTCGTCTACAGGGTCCTAGGTGCGCCGCCTCATAATAGCCACCCATGAGGTTCACGGCCTAATAGTTCATGGAGTAACGCATGGATTTGCTCGACGCCGTACAAACGGAAATGGTTCGCCTCGAGACCGAGCTGATAGACAATCTGCGCAGCAACGTACCCGTAGCCTTCGAGATCGGCGCACACATAATGAACAGCGGCGGAAAACGTATACGGCCTCAATTGGTAATCATCGCAGCTCGCATGGGCGGGTATTTTGGTCCAAATGCGGTCAAGCTCTCGGGAGCGATTGAGTGTATCCACACAGCCACCCTACTCCATGACGATGTGGTAGACGCAGCAGATGTCAGGCGCGGTCGTCCGGCGGCAAACGCGCTCTGGTCCAACGAGATGTGCGTCTTGGGCGGCGATTTCATCCTGGCGAAGGCCTTTTCCACCCTGACCGCCATCGGCAATTTGCGGATACTGAGCATCGTCTCCAAAGCCACGGAAAGTCTCAGCGAAGGCGAGCTTTTTCAAATGGCGAATATCGGCGCACTTGATTTGACCGAAGAGGATTACCTCAAGATCATTACCATGAAAACCGCCGTCCTAATGGAGGCGGCCTGCCGCGGCGGCGCCGTGCTCGGCGGCTTGGACCGGGAAAAGGAAGACGCCTTGGCGGCCTTTGGGTTCAACTTAGGTATAGCCTTCCAGATGACGGATGACGTAATCGACTACAAATCCGACGTGGCGACCATGGGCAAAAAACCCGGGAAGGACTTCGAGGAAGGCAAGTTGACCTTGCCGCTCATCGCTGCGCTCAAGAATGCCGATCAGTCGGAAAAGGATTACGTTGCAAGCTTAATGCGCACTCAGATCACCGAGGAGCAGTTCGACCGCGTTCGTGAATTCCTGGACCGGCGCAACGGCATCACCGAAGCGCTCAGGCAGAGCAGAGTATACCTGGACCGCGCCCGCGAAAACCTGAAGATCTTCCCCGAATCCGAAGAAAAAAAGGCCCTCATGAAACTAGCCGATCGGATACTTCACCGGACATACTGAGGGAATGTGGAACGAATAAAGTAATCGCTCTTTCAATCATTTCGCTTTCTTGGTACAAAGACTCCACGAAACCCGTTCCTTCGCGGAAGCAAACGAGGCTGAAAGCATGACAAACAGAATACTCACGGTGATCGCCCTGCTTGCGTGGCTTACCGCCGCGGGCTGCATGCCCATTTCCACGAGCGCGGAACAGTCGGAGAAATCATCTTCCCCGGAACAGATGTTCAAGGCCGCTGAAGAACTCTACAACAAGGAGAAATACACTCAGGCCGTGGATGTCTACGAACAAATCAAATCCGCGCATCCGGACTTCAAAGATATGCCGAAAGTATACCTGAGAATAGCTGAAGCCCAATACAACGCTAAGGAGTACGATAAGGCTATAGGGCGATTCCTACAATTCGTGCAGCTCTATCCCAACGATCCGGACATAGCCAAGGCCAAGTACTTTGTGGCCATGTCCTACTTCAATCAGATAAAGAATACCGACCTGGATAGCAGAATCATTCAGAAATCAGCGGAAGCCTTCAAACAACTGGCGAGTGACACCGAAGCCGGCGAATGGGGGAAAAAGGCCGAAGAAAAACACCGCGAATGTTTGCAAAAACTAGCGGAAAAAGAATACCAAAAGGCGCGGACCTACATTGGCTTAGGCAATTACACCGGCGCAAGAATGGCGACGCGCCGTATTCTGGACGAGTATCCCAAACTCGGTTTCGACGAGAAAGCCAACGATTTGCTCAAGAAGATCAAAAATAAGTAACATCGACGGCGGACGATCTCATTGGAGACAGAATCCTGAAGAATCAAGGCGCGTCAACCAAGCCTAAAATTCTCTTTCTGTGCACCGGCAACTCGTGCAGGAGCTAAATGGCCGAAACCTGGACTCGTAAGCTCTTGGGAGACAAACTGGAGGCGTACTCGGCCGGCGTGGCCCGGCACGGGGTAGACCAGCGAGCCGTCCAGGTAATGAACGAAGTTGGCGTGGATATGTCCTCACATACATCCGAGCACGTGGACACGCTGCCGGCCTCAACATTCCAGTATGTGGTAACCGCATGCGACCACGCTCGGGAGGCGTGTCAGTTTTTTCCCGCCGCCTCGAAAACGTTTCACTGGGGATTTCCTGATTCTCCCAAATTGGCCAAAGGAGCAAGGGACGAGGAAGAGGCTTTGCAACACTACCGTCGCGTCCGAGACGAAATTAGGTCCGTGGTGGAGCGTCTCCCGGAACTGCTGGAGCTGAAAGCCCTCTGAGAGAGACTTTCAGCTTTGCTCGTTGGCGAAGGGAGCGTAAGCGGCGCCCGATAGGGCGCAGGGACATGCGCGGCGAAAGCGCTACACCCGCTCCCCGGTTTCTAATAATAGGAGTGAACTCGCGGGCATATAGAGCGGCAATGTACGTGCGTGATTCGTGAATCGAAATGACCGCCCCGTATGCGGCTGCCCATCAAAGTTCACCTGTAGCCCCTCGGAGGCAAAGACTTCCACCCATGTCACCTGCTGGTACATGATGTTGTCGGGTCCGGGCGCCTCATGAAGCTTTCCGAATTCGGACATCAACGTCATGAGACCATCGAGCGGCCTATCAGGTATGATGGTCAAATCGAGGAAGCCGTCATTTATCACGGCGCGGGGACACAGCTCGAAACCTCCGCCGGCTTGCTTTCCGTTGCCGACCGCCAATGCGAGCAACGGCCCCTCCCACTCGAAGGAAGGCGCCTTTATCCGCACGGGTTTCGCTTTCAGGGAAACGAGCCTGCTCACCCCTGTGAGCACGTACGCGAAACCGCCGAGCCAATCCTTCAATGCAGGCGATGTGGAAGTAGTGACTTCAGCTCCGAAGCCGCCGCTTGCAACATTGAGAAAATAACGGCCGTTCATCTCGCCCACATCGACAAGGATGGGGGCAAATTCACGTATGAATTGCAAGCAGTGGTCAGGATCGGTGGGAAACTGCCCGGACGTCGCGAAGTCGTTCGCGGTGCCCATGGGGATAATCCCCAGGCCATCGAAGTTTCGCTTCTCGGCGGTCATGAGCCCGTTCACCACATTGCCCAGGGTGCCGTCGCCACCCACGGCAACGATAGCGTCGTATTCGGCCGCCGCCGCCTGCCGTGCCAACTCGATCTCTTGGTTGCGCGTGGTAATAAGCATTTCATCCACACGGGCGCCCTGATCTTTCATCTTATCCACGGCCGCTCGAATATCGGGAGCGTTCGCGTCGTCACTTCCAAGAATGAGACAAAAGGTGGTGGCCGGCATGGTAATTCCTATTCGTGTGAACCGGTGTTCTTTACGGTCATATCTTCTTTCAGGACGTATATGGCGGCGTCTTTTTCCATAATGCGCCCTATGGGGAATGTCTTCACTACGGAAAAGTCGGGCAAAGGCCCCAGGGTCAGGGCGTAGTCCTGCTTGGTGACCCACCACCAGCTCATGCCCTTATGTGAAGTATAGTCCTTGTCGTAGCAATGGTATCCATTGAACTCGAAGCCGCCGTCGAAGTCACAGGGGTGTACCCGGAGATCCCGTGTGACGTAGGTCTGGGCCTTCACGAGCGCCCGCTTCGTTTGCATGAAGTCATGCACGCCGATCCACGAAAAGGCGGCCAGAAACGCCAAAACCACGAAGGCGGGGACCGCAAACGTGGGCGCGAAGCTCCAGCTACGGCCGAAGGTCGCCACATACCAGACAATTACAAGAATCAGGAGGGATATAAGATACCTGTCGTGAAAGCCCGAAAGACCGATGACTCCCCAATAGAAAACTGCGGCCAGGAACCATACCAGCGATGACTCTCGCATAGACTCACGGGCCTTCAGGTTCCTTAAGTTAGACCACAGGCCGCTCAAAGTTTGAAGCGCACGACGCACGAGTATAGCCCCGGAAAGCACAGCTATGGCGACCACGGCGGTATACAGAACCGGCGGAAATAGAATGGTTCGCTGATAGTCCAAGTCGTAAATATCTTTAAGAATGATCGGCCCTATCCCCAGATTAAAAATGACGTTCCTGTGCAACACAATGGGTGGCGTGTAGATACCGAGCGTAATGACGAGCGCCATAATCGCGAACACCGCCGCCACACTGATTGCGAGCACCTTGAGCGGCTTGGAGTCCCCCAGTTCGCGTGCGTCTAATGCAGTGAGCGGAGCCATGAAAAAGCCCACATACCCGATCGCAACCAAGACCATTTCAGAGAACAGGAATACGAAGTAATCCGGAAACCCCTTTTTAAAAGGGTAAAGAAAAATATTCCTCACCACTTCGTGGCTGGTGACGGGGGTGCTGCCCATGTATTTTAGAAAGAACTCAAAGGCGATCCACGGCGCTATCGTGACGCCCAGCACAAGAAGAATGAGCTTCATACGCCCCAGGCCGGGACCGCCGCGCCGGACAAGAGCCATGCCGATGAGGGCCGCAGGCGCCACCACGCCGATTTGTCTGGTCAAAATGGCCAGCAATGTGAAGATCAGCCCAACGACGAAGACCGCCGAAGAGCGTCTTTCCAAGCCCCACGTGATGAAAAAAATGGAAAAAATCAACAAGGATGCGAAGGTGTTGTCCGTCATGAATGTGAAGCTCTCGGCCAAAAACAACGGGTTCATGACGAGAACACACACGGCAATGAAGGCAATCCAAGGGTGAGCCCCAAGCATCCTACCCAGCAGTAACAACACAAAGGACGACGCTATCGACAGACTGAGAACCGAAAGACGCAAGTTCGTTAGCGTAAAGCCGAAGACATCCGTGAAAAGCTTGCCCCAAAAGGCGTGTACTAAGGCGCTTGGGCCACCCGCGCCCCATCCTGTGGCTATAAGTTCCCCACGGTTGAGGCCCTCGACAAGTTTCACGAAGCTCCAGTCATCGTTCACCATGAACTCCCCGCGAGGGTCGATGAACACCACGGTGAACACCCAAACAAGAAGTAGTAACCCAAATTGCGGGAGCAACGAGCGTAGAGCCTCCCCAGGGGCGAGAAACATTACGGGATTGGACGGCGATTCCGAGATCTGAGGTTCACGTATGGGCTGAGCGACTTTCATGTTTTACTCAATTCAGTTGCTCAGGGGCGTCTCATGGATGCGGGTTCCGGGAAAATAAACGTGTTTACCATGCGGTGGATGCCACCCCCATCATCATTGCAGGTGTTGCTACTCTAGTGGGCGCATAAACATGTTCAGCGCTCTAAAAAACGAAAGAAGGCCAAGACACTTCGCTATAACAAAAAATGGAGCGTCACCATTGGGCCCATTAGGCGCCAACACGCGCGCTCCATTTCTTTATACTAGAAAAGGGCTCTGAATGGAACTTACTTCTTCACTTCCTCGAAATAACCCTTTGCCTCATGCGGGAAAATGGCGTGAATCAGGATGTCTTCGTCGGACATGTTGGGGAATTTCTTCTCAAGCTCATCCCACATGGGCGGCAGAAGTTCCGCGGGTCGCACGGTTGCGGGCGCCTCACCCTTGAGCACGCGATCTTGCAGCTCTTTGTTTACCGGCGCAGGAGTCTGGCCATACAGGCCCTTCAGCAAGTTCGCCGTATGGTTTGCTATGATTTTGTAACGCCCAAGGAGCACGTTAAAGGTAGCTTGCGACACAACGATCTGCGAAGTGGGCGTAACCAACGGGATCCAGCCGAGGTCTTCTCGCACCTTGGGGATTTCTTCCACGATCTCGTTGAGTCGCGGCAAGGCATTTTGCATTCTCAATTGGCTGGAGAGGTTGGACATAACGCCGCCGGGAATCTGAGTAACCAACATCTTGCAGTCAACGCCGCTGTACGGAGCCTCAAATTCGGCGTAGTTGGATCGTACGGCCTTAGCCGCTTCAGCGGCCTTGGTCAATTTGACCAAATCACAGCCAGTGTCGTAGCCGAATTTTTCGAGCGCGAAAACGATGGATTCCGTGCAAGGATGCCCGGTTCCACCCGAGAAGGGGCTGAGTACCGAGTCGAGCATGTCGCAGCCCGCTTCCACGGCCTTGAGCGCAGACATCATGCCCATACCGCAGCTATCGTGCGTGTGAAGATGAATCGGCACGGACACGGCTTTCTTCAGGTTGGAGACGAGTTCGTATGCAGTATGTGGATCAATAAGACCGGCCATATCTTTAATGGCGATCTGATCCACACCCATGTCTTCGAGTTGCTTGGCCTTCTCGACAAACTTCTCGATAGTATGGACCGGGCTGATTGTGTAGCATACGGCGCCTTCAGCCGTCCTACCCGCTTGCTTAATGGCCTTTACCACTGTTTCATGGTTGCGAATATCGTCCAAGGCGTCAAAAATCCTGAAAATGTCGATTCCGTTTCGCCCTGCAACTTCCACGAACTTGTAAACAACATCGTCGGGGAAATTTGAATATGCGACTAAGTTCTGTCCACGGATCAGCATCATGCTTTGCACGTTGGGCATGGCCGCCTTGAGAATGCGCGCTCTTTCCCATGGATCTTCCCGTAAGTATCGTACACAGACGTCAAAGGTAGCGCCGCCCCAGGTCTCAACACCGTAAATACCCGAATCGGCGAGTTCATGTGCAATCTTGAGGAGATCGTCTAATTTGATGCGGGTGGCTACCTTGCTCTGGGAACCGTCTCGTAATGTAATATCGAAAATCTTAACCTTTTTGCCTTGACCGTCTTTCATCTGGTGGACCCTCCGGTGGTGTCAGCGGCCTCGCGCAGAGGCCTGGTTCGTGGCTTTCGCTGTGGGAACATGTAACTTTTAAATGATTGGACGTACCGATACGTTTTCAAGGATAGTGACTGACTATTCTGCCCTAATACCCGACGGAGCACAATAGCTTTTTGCCAAAAAACAGTGTTATTTTCAGCAACATGTGCGCTCCTGCTTACGGATCTTGAAGTTGGGCTAACAAAGCGAGATAAATTGTCTCTCGCAATAAGCGCCGATCATGAGGAGTCGTGGGCACGCCAAGCAGCCGCATAATGAAGATTCGGCTATAGGTGAAACTTCCCATGCTGATTCCAAGCGACTGGACTATGTCGATGAACGGTTGCTACTTTTAGGGGTGAAAACGTACGGACGCCGCGACGCATCACCGAGAGTACTTTCTCACGACAGTCACGGCGCTCACAAGGAGAACGAGCGCCGCAAAATGTAATCGATCATCCGACTTCAGCTGGACACCTCAGTGGAATTGGATTACCGGCGGAGGAAGCATGACTCACGACTCACACGGTGACGAAATCTCAGACATAGGTATTTGTCCCCTATTCGGGTAAACTCACATTTATCCCGGCTTTGAACCGGCTCACCGCAGGGTAGCCTGCGAATACAGTCAACGGAGGCGCATTGAATGGCCGTAAAATTGGTAATCATCGGAGGAGTGGCAGGCGGCGCCACGGCCGCAGCACGGGCGCGAAGACTTGATGAGTCAGCCCAAATTGTTGTGTTTGAACGTGGCGAACACATCTCTTTCGCAAATTGCGGTTTGCCTTACTATATCGGCGGCGCTATCGAGGAACGTGACGACCTGCTCGTCACTACCAAGAAATCATTCGCAAAGCGCTATAACATTGACGTGCGCACTAATACCGAAGTCACACGTATTTTTCCCAATACGCGGGAAGTGGAGGCTGTCGATAGCGCCTCGGGTAAGACCTACCGCGAGAGGTACGACTACGTGCTCCTGTCTCCGGGCGCCGAGCCCGCCAAACCGCCTATTCCCGGCATAGATTTGCCCGGTGTATACCGCTTGCGGAATATACCCGACGCAGACCGCATCAAGACTCATGTTGACGAGCGGAGTCCGAAAACGGCGGTGGTTGTGGGCGCCGGATTCATCGGCCTGGAAATGGTTGAAAACCTTGTGGATCGCGGTTGCTCCGTTACGGTTGTTGAGATGCTGAACCAAGTCATGCCGCCCTTTGATCCGGAAATGGCCGGACTCATTCAGGCTCATCTAAAGGACAAAGGAGTTGACTTGCGTCTGGGTGAGCAAGTCTCCACAATTGAGGAGCCTGCGCACGGACTTGCGGTTCGCCTCAAGTCGGGCGATAGCGTACCGGCGGATCTGGTCGTCATGTCCATAGGAGTGACCCCGGAGAACAAGCTCGCCAAGCAAGCCAATCTCCAACTCGGTGAGCGGGGCGGCATCGTGGTGAACTCCGCAATGCGAACTTCAGATCCCAGAATCTACGCCGTAGGCGACGCAGTAGTGATTCGCGACTACATCACCGGGTTTCCCACTATGATCGCGCTTGCGGGGCCGGCAAACAAACAGGCGCGCATTGCCGCGGACAACATTATGGGCCGCGCTTC
Source organism: Desulfomonilales bacterium (assembly GCA_038205805.1). Lineage (GTDB taxonomy): Bacteria > Desulfobacterota > Desulfomonilia > Desulfomonilales > Desulfomonilaceae > JBBSBY01. The sequence goes on along the minus strand of JBBRBO010000081.1, from coordinate 8,134 downwards.
CGTGTACCGGGGCTCGATCGGCGCTTCCATCGTAAAGGTGTTCGACATTGCGGCCGCGAGCGTAGGGCTCTCGGAGAAACAACTGAATCGCTATGAACTCCCCTATCTCGTGAGCAATACCCATTCCGGCTCACACGCCTCCTATTATCCCGGCGCGGAAAAGCTCTCAATCAAGCTGATGTTCTCTCCCGGTAATGGACGAGTGTTGGGCGCGCAGATTGTGGGCGGTGAGGGCGTTGATAAGCGCATTGACGTGATCGCCACAGCGATTCACGGCGCCATGACCGTATTTGACCTGGAAGAGCTGGAACTCGCGTATGCGCCGCCGTACTCCTCCGCAAAGGATCCCGTTAATGTGGCCGGGGCAGTTGCGGCGAATGTCATGCGCGGCGACTTGGAGGCAGTACAGTGGGATTATCTCGACACCCTGGACGCCGAATCATATACGCTTCTGGACGTGCGAACCCCTGAAGAACTGCAGGAGGTGGGTAAGGCGCCTGGAGCCGTAAACATTCCCATAGACGAACTGCGTGAGAAGCTTGATGAACTGGACAAGACCAAGACGCAGATCCTATTCTGCGAAGTGGGATTGCGGGGCTACGTGGCCCACAGGATACTCAAACAAAAGGGCTTTGATTCCGAGAACATCAGCGGCGGGTTTACCACGTATGAGGCAATGAAAGAGAGTTCAGGAGAGTCGGTCGCTGAGAGGGCTACCTCAGCCAAGAAATAGCCTGCATCAGATGAGAGAGGTTTCGGCTTTTCATGGATGAGGCAACTGCGACGGGTTTTCAATGTGGATTACAGGTGTGACGCGTGAACACGTTGAGTCCACGCATATCAGCGGCCGTCGCCGGGAATGGACCGAAGCCGCGAGGCTTGACGCCGAAGCCCCTTGCGATTTAGGATCGTGCACGAATACACGCGATCCGGGAGAGCCGCCCATGCTGAAAATACTCATGATGTCATTGTTGTCGGCCGTCTGCATGTCTTTGTCTTATGCGCAGGCGCCGTATCCGCCTCAAGTTCCGTCGCCTTATCAGCAGCCTATGCAACAACCGACGCCGGCGGGACCTCAAGCCGGCACTAGGCCCCTGGAGTACGCCTTTAAGCCTGACCTCACGAATCCCCAATATGGGGAATGCCTTCAGTTGGAAAAGAATTGGAAGAATCTCTATCTTCAGTATTATCGCTTCTACGAGCAGGCCAGAATGGGACAAGCTTACGGTGACTACACCTATCAAATAAATGCCTTACGGAGCCAAATGGACGCAGCATGGAATACCTTTAGCGGCAAATGCATTTACTTCCCGAAAAACAAATGAATCCGGCGCAACCTCTCGAAGCGGGAGATCAAGAACCAAAGGACGGGGCGCCGGCATTCAACTACTATAAATCACTCAGATCCGTACTGCTGTTTACACTCGTAGGTATCGTCCTGTACGGCGCGGCGACGCTTGCGTCCGATTATCGCAGCGTGTGGGCTGCCATGAAAGGCTTCCCGCTCTCGACCTTGGCGGTGGTCATAGCTTTGGTCCTGTCGGGCTGGATATTACGAGGTTGGCGTTTTTATTATTATTTACTCGAGTCCGGCGAGGATGTGAAGCTGGGCTATTCCATCGCCGTATTCCTGTCGGGTTTTGCGCTCACCGGCACCCCCGGTAAGATAGGTGAAGCGGTCAAAGGCATCTTTCTTAAACGGGACCACAATACGCCCATGACCAAGGTGATGGGTATCGTGATGGTTGAGCGCCTCATGGATCTCTGGGCCATCCTGATTCTCGCATCCGCCTCATTGCTGCTTTTTCCGGGTTGGGAAAAGCTCTTCATCTTGTGCGCGGCGGTGGTGGTTTTCGGCGGAGCGGCCTTATCTCTCGAGAAAATCTACCGACCCGTGTTGATGTGGACCGGCAAGCTCTCGTACCTGCGGTGGATTTCAGGCAAGGCGCTGAGCATCTTGCTTACGGGCAAGGACTTAATGAAGGCGCGCATTTTCATTGTGGGGCTTGTGCTCTCGACCATAGCCTGGAGCACCGAATCATTTTCTTTGTACCTCATCATGAAGGGGTTTAACCTTTCGGCGGATGTGCTTCAGGCAAATTTTGTATATTCATTTTCGACGCTTATCGGCGCTCTTTCCATGACGCCGGGTGGTATCGGGGGCGCGGAAGCCGGAATGGTCGGGCTCATGGGGTTCTTGGGTATAGACTATACCTCGAGTCTGCCCGCTGTTTTGCTCATTCGTATCTGCACACTGTGGATGGCGATATTACTTGGTATCATCGTCATGCTTGTAATGCTTTACTTGGGAGGCCATAAAACCCGCTCTTGACAAAGCGAATGGGCGTCGGTATTCTGGCTGGCGCACGTGGCGATGTAGCTCAGCAGGTTAGAGCATGCGGCTCATATCCGCAGTGTCCGGGGTTCAAGTCCCTGCATCGCCACCAGCTCTCATCCGCCCGCCTTTACGCTTTGACACCATTACACCTTGATGTTATCTCTTTCACCTTGTGTTCATGAATGTTTCGGACGCATGCGTAGCAGCCGGGTTCGTTTGTCGCAGACCAGTCCGGGCGCTCCGGCATTGCTTCCGCTTCCGGATGGAAGAGAGCTGTTCAGCGGCCTCGGAGCTTTCAGCAACACGGGCGTTATTACCACTTCACTTCAAGGGTTATAGATGGATGATTTGTCACATACTTCGGAGACCCCCAAGATAACGGTGGTGATCCCCGCTTTCAATGAGGAAAACTCCATTGCGACGGTAATCGAGGGCGTCAAGAGCAATCTACCCGGCGCGGAAGTTCTCGTGATTGATGACGGTTCCACGGACGCCACGGCTTTGCGCGCCGCGGAGGCCGGGGCTCGGGTGATTTCTCATCCCTTGAACAAAGGCAACGGCGCCTCGGTCAAGACCGCTTTACGCGCCATCGAAGGCGGCTTGGTAGCGATCATAGACGCGGATGGTCAGCATAGCCCATCGGATTTGCCCGAACTCATCCAAGGTCTGGATCGGTATGATTTGGTGGTGGGTGCGCGACCTTTTGCTCGCCCTGCGGGGTCACCCCTTCGCAATGTGGGAAATATCATTCTCTCCAGGCTCGCCTCGTTCTTAGCGGAACAGCGCATTCCGGATCTAACGTGCGGATTTCGGGCCTTCCGCCATCATGTAGCCATGAAATTCCTGCACATGTACCCTAATAGATACTCATTTCCATCAACGAGCACACTGAGTTTTATTACAGCGGGCTACAGCGTGCTGTTTAAGCCGATCCAAGCTCAAACCCGCCATACGGGCACGAAAAGTAAGCTCAAACCGTTCCGAGACGGATTTCGGTTCTTGGCCTTTATTCTCCGCATCATCACCATCGCCAATCCCAACAAGATATTCTTTCCTGCGGGCCTGTTTCTGCTTGTGTGCGGGATTGCGCTCACCATACGCAATCTCATTCTGTTCTCCAGTTTTTCAGGAGGGGTGGTGCTCTTTTTAGCCGGTGGGATCAACATTATCTTTTTTGGGTTGATACTCGATCAGTTCGCCTCCCTACGCCTCAAGGAGACCGACTGATGTGCGGTATTTGCGGGATGCTCATGAAGGATCCCCAAAATCCTGTGAGCCGTGATCTCCTGGGCCGCATGAACGCAACACTTGTTCACCGCGGGCCGGACGATGAAGGCTATTACTGCGGCGGACCCGTGGGCTTGGCCATGCGACGGCTCAGTATTATCGATCTGGAGAGCGGGAAACAACCCATCAGCAATGAGGACGGCGGCCTCACCATTGTTTTCAACGGAGAAATCTACAACTTTCTGGAATTGCGAGAGGAGCTAAAGGCAAAGGGGCATGTGTTTCGAACTCGATCCGACACGGAAGTAATCGTGCACCTGTACGAGGAGTTCGGCGCTGATTGCGTAACCAAACTCAACGGAATGTTCGCCTTTGCGTTATGGGACTCGCGCAATCGCACACTCTTCATTGCTCGGGATCGTCTAGGAATAAAGCCTCTCTTCTTTGCGGAAAACACCCACGGCGACTTCTTTTTCGGGAGCGAAATCAAGGCCGTTCTTCAAACGGATGTGGACCGCACGCCGGATCTTCAAGCAATCCACGACTATCTATCGCTGCTCTATGTGCCGACGCCGGCGACGGCCTACCGAAGCATCCGCAAGTTGCCTCCGGGACATCACCTTACGATCTGCGACAGCCACGTGCGCGTGCGCCAATACTGGGATGTGCCGCTTCCTGAAGACGGGGCCTCACACATCGGAACGACGGACCACGAAGCAGAGACCCTGGAACTTATCGAGCGCTGTGTGCGGCGCCACATGATAGCCGATGTCCCCGTAGGCGCCCTTCTCAGCGGCGGTCTGGATTCCACCACGGTTACGGCGATAATGGCTGCACGGCTCGACGTAAAGGTTCGGACATTCACCATGGGCTTCGGGCGCAAATCATACGATGAATCCGCTGAGGCGGCTCTTGTGGCCAAAACCTTGGGCACGGATCACATCGAGAAACGCCTGGAACCGGAAATGATCCATTCTATTCCGGATCTGCTCAACATGTTCGATGAGCCCTTTGCCGACTACTCGGCCATTCCGACCTACATGGTGTCCAAGCTGGCCGCCCGACACCTGAAGGTGGTCCTCACGGGCGACGGTGGCGACGAGGTCTTCGCGGGCTATCCAACACACACGGCCTACCGTGTCTCACGCGTGTATCGCATGCTGCCTCGCTTTCTACGTGATCGGCTGATACAGCCATTAGTTAGGGCGCTTCCAACGTCCATGGAACGCATCAGCTTTGACTACATGGCCAAGCGCTTCGTCACGGGCGCCGACTTGCCGTATGAGCGAGGGCATTATTGGTGGAAGGTGATCTTCAACGAAGATGAGAAACGGGAACTCCTCCAAGGGGATTTCCGTCGGACCGAGTTTGAGGATAGTTTCGGTGTATTTGAGCGCTATTTCAACGTGTGCGCTCACGCTCATCCGCTGAATCGACTGCTCTATGTGGATCTGAAAACCTTCTTGCCGGACGACAATCTCACCAAAGTTGATCGTATGACCATGGCCAACTCCCTGGAAGCGCGGGTTCCGCTCCTTGACCACGAGCTGGTGGAAAAGGTCGCTCTCATGCCGCCGTTGGTAAAATCCCGCGGGTTGGAAACCAAGGGTTTGCTGCGACGAGCGGTTAAAGATTTGTTGCCGCCAAGTATCCGCAAAGGGAGAAAAAAGGGATTCACGCCTCCCCTCCCCCACTGGATCGGCCATGAGCTGCAGCCGTTCTTTGTGGACACGTTTAAGAAGGAAAGAATTGCGGCTGTGGGATTACTCAATCCCACGTATTGTTCCAGACTCTTGCAGGAACACTTCGAGGGGCGCGTGGACAACAATAGACAGATCTGGACCATAACGGCCCTTATTCATTGGCTGGAGCGCAACAGCATCTGAGCCGCACAAGCAAATCGGCGCCGATGAAATAAAAACGTGTACTCTGTACCCGGAGGAGATCCTCACCATGCCCATGTGGCGAAGGTGAGGACTTCTCAAGCAGTTCGACTTCGTCGGCAACAGAAAATCGTCATGTGGCAGGCACGTTAGTTTCGTTTGCTCAGCAGCTTCCTGAAGTGATAGCCGAAGATCGCGCTGGATACCGCCTCTCCGAATGCCTGTCTGTGGTAGATGAAGGCCTTGATAAGGAGCTTCCAGTAGTAGATCTTGTTCTTTCCCTTATCCAGAATTCCTAAATAGAGAACCGAGTTCCAAAAAGCTACAAACTCCAGCCATTGAATCTTTCTCTTGCGAATGGGTTTGTACTCGGCAAGAAAGTTGAAGACGCGATTATAATACTCTTTCGGTGAATAAATATGGTCTAAAACGGCTTGATAGCCTTCCCGAAGGGTTTGCACATCCATCTTTGGGATAAAGTTGATGGATCCGTCGCAATTATCCCCGGTGCAGTTCTCCATGAGACGGCCTTCATCGAGTAATCTTTGGTAGAGCCGAGTCCCAGGAATTGCGTTCAGCAGTCCTATCATGGCCTTCATGACACCGCTGTTTTGAATGAAACGAATCTGACTCTCGAAAATATTCGGTGGATCATTATCGAAACCGATAATGAACCCGCCCATAACTTCCATGCCGTTGCGCTGGATGATCTTCACGGCATCCATGAGGTTAAGCGAACAATTCTGATGCTTCCCGCACTCCACGAGGCAGTCTTCCTCAGGGGTCTCCAAGCCGAGGAACACCGAATCGAAGCCGGCCGTAGCCATCAGACGCATCAGATCTTCATCTTGCGCCAAATTTACCGAGGCTTCAGTGAACAACGTGAACGGGAAATCACGCTCTTCTTGCCAAGGGATCAGTTGTCGCAGGAAAGTTTTTACCTTCGTACGATTGCCGATGAAATTGTCGTCGACGATGAAGAGTCGCCCCCGCCAACCAAGCTCGTACAGGGAATTTAACTCAGTGAGCATTTGAGTGGGAGATTTCACCCGAGGTCGGCGGCCGTTGAGCTTCACGATGTCGCAGAATTCGCAATCAAAGGGGCACCCGCGTGAATACTGGAGCGACATGGCGGCGTAATATTTCAGCTTGATGAGATCCCATCGGGGCACGGGGGTTTGCTTGATGTCGGGCCTTTCCATTGACGTGTAAACCCGTTGCGCTCGACCGGCCTCAAAGTCCTGGAGGAACGGCTTTAGCGTGATTTCAGCCTCGTTCAGGACAAGGTGGTCTATTTCCGGATAGTCGTCGGGAACGCTTGTGAAGAGAGGTCCGCCGGCGACTATCTTGCGGCCCCATTTTCGGCATTTGTCTATGACCTCACGAACCGATTCTTTCTGGACGACCATAGCGCCGATCATCACGAGATCAGCCCATCGAACGTCTTCGTCCGTAAGAGAATCGACATTCATATCGACGAGCTTCAGACGCCAGCTATCCGGTAGCATGGCGCCGATGGTAAGCAAACCCAGAGGAATATGAGCCGCTTTTTTGTGGATGAATTTAAGAATGTGTTTGAAGTTCCAGAATGTTTCCGGCATGGCGGGATGGACGAGTAAAGCTTTCATATGTAGCCCACCTTTGTAACGTGTTGTTACACGAGTTAGTTTTACCATAGTAGATAGAGGTTCTTGCGTCAAGGTAATCCATGAAAAACAGCGGCAATCGCGGCAAACCGCGCTTATAGAGAGTGGTTTTGTTTAATAATTACGCAGAACCGAATAGTTGAAAATAGTGGCTGCGTACGAAAAGACGCAATGTTCACTCATCGGAACGAGAAACTCCACAGAGTTGCACTACGGGGCGTTCGGCGGCAGATACCGGTACAACTCCTAACCCAGTCTGAGCGACATTGCTCGGCTTCGTGTATGCTATCGCAGGTCAAAAAGCTCCGGCACGTCTATGGTGACTTCGGTGCGAGCACGCTAGAGCCGTTCACCGTTCGCCAACCACCTGTTAAAGGCGGCTCTCATTCGGGCAAGAGGCATAGCCCGCTCTTGTTCGAATTATATGTCATATCCGGTGCGAAATGCGGTCGGCCATGATTATGTTCTCGTGGAGTGATAAACGCCTGGGGTCGGCTCCCGAGCGCATAAAGGAAAATGGCTGCGTGTAAGCCAATAATTCGCGTCTCCTGCTGCTATTCAGCATGCACAAGGATGGTAATGTGCATGCTGACTCAGTAAATATACCAACGATCAGAGAAAGACGGGAACTTAAAGGTGGCGCCAAAATGCTCTTGACAACATTCCAAATTCCATGTTTAACTATCTGAATATTCGATTGCGACGGTCGGCTCAAAATCCGGACTTCGAATGTAGCCTCTGGGTTGGGAACGGACCTCGACAGGTATCCTGAACGGATAACTTGGAGTGCAGGGAGATCCCTCGGTGTTTTAGCAATATCAGGCCTTTGCATTCATATACCGAGAGATTTGCCGTCAATCGCAAGGGCCGTTAACTCAGTCGGTAGAGTATCTGCCTTTTAAGCAGAGAGTCGTTGGTTCGAGTCCAACACGGCCTACCACAATGGTTTCTTCAGCGTCCCCATCGTCTAGCCTGGCCTAGGACACCGGCCTTTCACGCCGGCGACAGGGGTTCAAATCCCCTTGGGGACGCCAACAATA
>JBBRBO010000080.1:0-17840 GCA_038205805.1 Desulfomonilales bacterium | reverse complement strand
GAGAACCTTCTTGAAAGAAGTTTCTCCCCAAACCCCTCTCCAAGAACTTTCAAAATAGCCGCAAGTGCCTTTTCTCAAGGAGAAAAAGCCCCTTGCGGCAACTATCACAAATGTCTTAGAAAGAGGTTGGAAAAACCTGCTTTGCAAAAAAAAGCTCCGCCGATCTTACTTTTTTGAAAGCACATCGGTCTCAACCGCGTACCGGAGGGGGAGTGCATTTTTTCTAAAATTAATGATTTCCTAAGCTCTACTTTCTATGATATAATAAAATATTATCTTGTCAAGCCAAAAAAGTAAAATCCCTACTGGAGCCGCTTAGCGCCGTTTCGGCGCCCCATTTTCCGGTTGCACGGAGCGCCCTGCCCTCGCCTCTCCAACGTCCCCTGCGGCCGAAACGTAGGCAATCCAACAACTCTTTCACCCTCGTGCCGGCGAATCGCCGCAACGAGCCAAGAATAGGTAAATAGCGGCAATCATCACCGAGCAGTTGATCTTCCCCGTGCGGATGTAGTCCTTCACTTCGTTGATGGTGAGGAGCATCGTTTCGATATCTTCGGTCTCATCCGGATGTATCTTACCGGTGGGCTGGGCATTGCGGGCCAAGTAGACGTGGAACTTGTTCGTGAAGATCGCCGGCACGGGATACATCCAGCCGACATATTCGAATTCAGGGGCTTGGTACGCGGTTTCCTCCTCAAGCTCCTCGCGGGCGCTCTGTTCGAGGGATACGCCGTCCTTGGCGAGTCCGCCGGGGGGTTCGAGGGACAATGTGCCGGACCCGTGTCGGTATTGGTTCACCAGGACCATCTTGTTCTCGGGCGTCAGGGCTATGACCGTGACCCATTCCGGCGACGTCAGCACTTGAAATTCGTGGGTCTTACCGGTGCTGGGGGATTTACTCGTGTTGATTTGAACGGAGTATAAATTATAGGAGCGGTCGATTCGTTTGTTGAGCACTTGCCATTCGAGGTTCGTCTTTGGGTCTTTTTTGTCCATACGGGCTCCTATGGATGCAATGTGGGGAGTCTTTACGGCATCCTCTGCATACGTTTTAGCATCATCCCGAGGGTAATCACCTCAGAAACCAGCGTCTCCGGGACACTCATTCGATTCTAACCTTCGATTGATTTAAATTCCAGCGCTTGTCTGCTAACATGTCCGGTGGAAAGCGGCGACCGATGTCGCTCCCGGTTCCCCGCAGCCACGCGGACCCAAACAGGCGGGCTTTTTGTCGGGTCGTGCTATACTGGGCCGGTGAACGATTAAAGCGAACACATGTTGAGACCTGTATTTAGGAACTGACGAAGGGTGAAGTATGAAAGACCGAGTTAATCCAAAAGATGTCTTACCGTTCATGAATAAGGTGTCCCAAGCGGCGGGCAAGATAGTAATGTCTTATTTTCGCGGCGAGTTTTCCATAGATCCCAAAGATCCCCATCCGGATGGGATTGATATTGTCACGGATGCGGATCGCGCCTCCGAAGATTATATTGTAGAGGCCATCAAGAGAGAGTTTCCCGACCACGACATTATCTCCGAAGAGCGGCCCGTGGAGACCACAGGCGCCCGTTACACGTGGGTCATTGACCCCTTAGACGGCACGGTGAACTTCTCTCATGGTTTCCCGGTGTTTTGCATATCCATAGCGCTCACGGACAATATGGCCCCTATAGCGGGCATCGTGTATGACCCAGTGCACTTGGAGAACTTCTTAGCGATTAGGCACCACGGGACGTTCTTCAACGGCAATCTCACCAGCGTGTCCTCCATAGGGGAGCTGGATCGCAGCATCGTAGCTACGGGATTCCCGTATGACCGGACGTATTCCCCTGAGAACAATGTCGCGGAATTCGCGAAAGTGGCGCTCAAGGTGCAGGGGATTCGTAGAGGAGGCTCAGCGGCCCTGGACTTGGCGTATGTGGCCTGCGGGCGCTTGGACGGCTTCTGGGAACTCAAGCTGAAACCTTGGGATATGGCGGCCGGCATGCTGCTTGTTGCGGAAGCGGGCGGAAAAGTATCGGATCGTCACGGTAAGCCGGCGCCCATCGACTGCCCGAGCCTTGTGGCCACAAACGGGCTGATCCATGACGGATTGCTCGGGCTTCTGGACTTCGTAGAATAATCTCGCTGGAAAGTCGGGAACTTACCTCGACGGCTGTAGGATATGGCCCCGAGTTAATCCCGGCCTGCTTGACACGGCTTCAGGGAGTTGCTATAGTCCTTTTTGTGACGCGGGGTGGAGCAGCCAGGTAGCTCGTTGGGCTCATAACCCAAAGGTCAGAGGTTCAAATCCTCTCCCCGCTACCAGATTCGAGAAGGTTACGAGACGGTTCGTGGCCTTTTTTCGTTCTGAGGGTGGTTCGGACACATTTCGTTCGGCTGGATCTCGAATACGCAAATACCGGAAGAGCCTGAATTTCTTCTCTTCCATCTACAGATAACGTAGATTAATGCAGACAAGGATAATATCCACAGAATACGCAGATTAACGCAGATAAGAACAAGAGAGCAGGAGATTTCTGGAAGCCGAATCGCTGAAGCAACGGGCTTTCGTTCTCGTTCTTTCTTTTGGCTGTTTATCAGCGATCATCTGCGACATCTGCGGATGAATTTCTTCTCTTCCATCTACCGATTACACAGATCAACGAAGACAAGGATAATATCCACTGATTACGCAGATTAAGAACAAGAGAGTAGGTTTTTCACCTTTCATAGGGGTCTGGAGAGGGGGCGTTCCGCCCCTACATGTGTAACAAATCTGTAACCGTTGACGGGTTGAGGCGGCCCTGCGCCCGGAACGCTTACCTTTTTTTCAAAGACGAATTGCCGTCAGCCCTGCTTGGGAGCGTCCCACAGGCGGTCCCACCCGACTTCGCCGGTTTCGCTCCTGGCGTCTTCCGCCTCTTTTTCCGCCTCGTCTTCTGAATCGCCGCCCTCAAACTCTCTCTTGGCGCCGTCTTTTGTGTCTTGGGCGAGGAGAACGCCACCGTTCGAGCAACCATTTCCCCCAAGGCCCTGGAGGTCATGGAGCACGGGTGAACGCAGGCTCTGCGTACGATGCCGGCTCGGAGGCGTTGAAATGCCCGTGAAGCGGAAAAACAAAGGCGTGAGCGCATCAAGCGCTATGGAAAAGAGCATGACCGCCAGGATAATCACAAGCGGCGCAAACCATGATTTTCGCATATCCGTAACCTCTTATATTTATACCTATTCGCAATAAAAAAAGTAATATTGGGGAGAACCTTCTTTACAAGAACGAACTTCACCAACTTTACTTCTTGATAGCGAATTTACTCTACGAAGCGTCGGCTCATCTCCATGGAGTAAGCTTTCACTACAAACGGGCGCTATTCCTTAGAAATAGAAGCTAGAATTCACCTGATAGCCTATTATGGGGCTGATCTCTCGATTTGGGCGAACGCCGAAGTTATTCGCGGCCGTGCCTATGTGCCATGCGGGAACGGATCTGTCGATGCACGCGTAGTTGAACCACTTCCCAGGCTGCCAATAGGCCGCCACCATCCCCAAGTTCCAGCCCTCCAGGAGCTTCCAGTCTGCGCCCAGGGTCACCTCATAGCCGAGCGCGGAATCCGGGATGTTAGGGGAATCCGGATAGCGGTTTAAGTTGTAATCGAGGTCAGGACTCAGAGGGAAAACATTAGGGTATAATCCTGCAGCGGGTTCGATGCAGCCCCAACTATAGCCATTGGATGTTCGGTTTGCGTACATGAACGTGGTATACAAGTTCAGGTTTGAGGCCGCCGCATAATCAAGCCTTGTCGCGAGCACTAAGGCGTCTCTCACATAACCATTTACGGAGAAGTTATAGGCATTTAGACCTGCACCGTAATTATATGCGAAGAGGTATCCGTACGGACGAACCACATCGTGGCCGCCGAGAAATTGATCGAAGGTGGAATGCCTCACAAATGCGGCGGGCTGTCTGTCGATCATAACGCCGGCGCGTCTATCCGGTCCAGGCGCCCAAAAAGCCAGGAAGCTCAGCTTCGTCGGTCCCATAACGGCCCCGAACTCCGTCATGTACTTCCATTGCTGAATGTAACGGTTAAGCGGTGGGTCTACGGCCGCTTGATCCTGCCCGCGAAAGATGTCGGTCCAATAGAGCCAAGCGGCTTCCGCATTGAAGAATACCCGCCCGTTGAAATACTTCACGAACGCTGAGCCGTGACATAACCCGCTATCTAGTGCGGTTCTAGGCCCAACCGGATGTAAGGTATACGTATTGGGTGGATCTACATTTCGAAGGACCGCTTCCGGACCGATATGGAAATCGCCGTAGGAAGCGGTCACGCCCGCGTTCATAGGCCCATTGAAATAGGTGATAAACCCCAGCAGATCTCGCTTGAAAGTCCCGTTCTTGTCCGCTCTACTGAAGTATTGACGAGGCAGGCGATGACTACCGTAATATGTGACATTGGGAGCGTCAATACGCATTTCAAAGGAAGAATTGTTGTAAAGATCGAGAGGGCTATAGCTATAAATACTCGATGTGCCGGCGAAGCGATAGGGATAGAATGCCAGCCCTATATCCAATGGCCCGAACGGCGCGGCTATGAGGAGGGATTCCGTGCTTGTGGAGTCTTGCCCATCATACTGAAGACCAGTTCCGAAGACCCACGGCCGTTTGCCGAGGGACACAATGCCCCAGGGCGTCTGAGCGGTCACCCAAAACATGGTCCATTGGCCTTCGCTGAAGGCGTTATTAATTCCCGGAGCGTCAAAGGTGTGGTAATCGGAAGCGAGGGGGTCTCCGTATGTTCCCATGCGGTACTTTGCATTGAACCGTATGGCCGGGTTTATCTTAAGGACCGGGAAAAGTTCCACATTGTAGTACGACCATCCGGCGTCGGCGCCCGTCACCATACTTGTATCGAAACGGCCGCCGTCCCAGAAATTCAAATTGGCATCGCGTGTGCCGGCGCCGTTGTCCACATTGTAGGGTCCGAAAAATCCCTTGTGCCCTGTCTGGGACATCCCTTGGTAAGTCCAGGAGAGGTTGCCCGTCAGCTCGAATTCCCATGCGGGTGCGAGAGTAAAGCTACAAAGAACAGCCGCAAATATCCCTAGACAAAGGACAAGTTTGTTCATGCGTAACCTGTTAGATTCGTGAATTAATGCTGTGAATAATTAACGATAGCACGTGCAAAATTTATTTGTCAACTCTTTTCCTAAACACCACACCAGGAGCTTCGAAAGTATCAGCCTTGACGTGGTGTATTGTTTTTACGGCGTCTCCTCATTTGAGCGCTCATCGGCGTTATACGGAATCCGGGGAGTTTTCTTTCACACAAACAGAGGGAACGGACATCTCCGTATTGTGCTATAGTTTTTTTCGTTCGTTGACGTCCGGCTGGGAGTTCTCGAAATGTCCACTCAATTTCAGGAATGGAAAAATAGACTCTACTTCGGAGATAACCTTCCCATATTGCAAAATAGGGAGAACTTTCCTGATGATCTTTTTGATTTGATGTATCTTGATCCGCCGTTCAACTCAAAGGCTACATACAATGTAATTTTTGCGGAAAAAAACGGCATACAGTCCTCGGCTCAAATAACCGCTTTTGAAGACACATGGCACTGGGGACAAGAAACCGAATCCACTTATTTCGATTTTGTTCGGCGCCCGGATAAAGCGGCCGACCTTCTTGTCACCTTGCGAAGCTTTCTTGGTGAAAACGATATGATGGCGTACCTGGTTATGATGGCTCCCAGGCTCGTGGAATTATATCGCGTTTTGAAGCCTTCGGGCAGTCTTTACTTGCATTGCGACACTGTAGCGAGCCATTACCTGAAATTATTGCTCGACGCCGTTTTTTCACCCGTCAATTTCCGGAATGAGATTATCTGGAAACGAACATCCGGCCACAGCGACTCCGGAAAATACGGCAGGGTTCATGACACGATTTTCTATTATGTGAAATCTTCAACACATATTGGGAATAAGCCATATCAAGAATATGATGCGAATTATGTGGAGCAATATTATAGATATTCTGATCCTGATGGTCGTATTTGGATGTCGGGTGATCTAAGCGCCGCGGGCCTCTCCGGCGGCGGATATGAATACGATTGGAATGGTATTGTGAGGGTATGGAGATGTCCTCGGACAACAATGGAGAAATTAGATAAGGAAGGTAAGATTTTCTATACAAAAAACCGCGTCCCGAGAAGAAAACGATACCTGGATGAATCGAAAGGAATGCCCGCTCAGGACGTATGGAGCGATATTGAAGCATTGCGCTCTTGGCATAAGGAACGGCTGGGCTATCCTACCCAAAAACCTGAAGCCCTGTTGGAACGTATTATCCGCGCCTCCAGTGATGAAGGAGACCTTGTGCTGGACCCTTTTTGCGGTTGCGGAACAACTATAGCCGTGGCGGAACGACTCAAACGGAGATGGATAGGGATTGACATTACCTATTTAGCGATCTCGCTCATGAAAACCCGTTTGTTGGATACCTTCGCCGACGAACTCTCACCATACGACGTAATCGGAGATCCGAAGGATTTGTCCGGAGCGGCGGCCCTCGCCACGGAAAACCGGTTTCAGTTTGAATGGTGGGCTGTTGGAAAGGTAGGGGCCTATCCAAGTCAGGACAAGAAAAAAGGCGCTGATTCAGGAATTGACGGCATTATCAAATTCTTCGATGATAACAGCGGCAAACCCAAGAAGGTTGTCGTTCAGGTGAAAAGCGGCAAAGTCCAGGTGAGTCAGCTACGAGATCTTATGGGTGTGGTGAAGCGAGAGAATGCGGTAATCGGAGTCTTTATCACTTTAAAGCAGCCGACGGAGCCCATGAGCAAAGAGGCCCTTAAAGAAGGATTTTACGTTCCCGAGCATTTTCCACAGGACAAATACCCGCGCATTCAAATTCTGACCATTGAGGACATTCTGAGCGGCGGCGCCATTCAATACCCTAGCGGAGCAGACGCCACCTTCAAACGAGCGGAACGCAAACGCAAAGGAGACGGCGAGAAGCAAGACTCTTTTTTATAAAATCAGCGGCGCGGGGCGCCTCCGCCCTATCCACCCGCTCTCACGGCCCGGTTGAAAGCCCACCGTTCCAGCTTCTTTATTTCTTCTTTCATGGTGGTCGAAAGCGGAACAATGCTTTCCAAGGCTATGTAGATATCGTTTTGCGTCACGTCGCGCTTTTCGCTGAAGGAGCGGAAGACCCCGCCGATGACCCCTTGTTCTATTTCCGCGCCGTTGAACCCCTCGGTGACCTTAACCAAGGGCTCATAATCAAAAATGTGCGTAGGAATGGAACGCTTGGAGAAATGTATCTTGATGATCTCTTGTCTATCTAAATCGTTGGGTAGTTCCACATAAAATAGCTCGTCAAAGCGGCCCTTTCGCAGGATTTCCGGGGGCAGCAACTCGATGTTATTCGCAGTTGCGCCGATAAACACAGCCGAGGTCTTCTCCTGCATCCACGTGAGAAAAGACGCCAAGATACGAGAAGCGGACCCGCCGAGGCTCTTTTGGCTCGCGTTTGCGATCCCGGCCTCGATCTCATCGATCCACAGCACGCACGGCGCCGACGCCTCCGCAGTCTTGAGCACCTTGCGAAGACACTCCTCAGGGCCGCCTTGGCTACCGTCGTAGATTCGGCCCATATCCAGCCGCAGCAGGGGCAGCTTCCAGAAAGCGGCTATGGCCTTGATTCCGAGGCTCTTGCCGCAGCCGCTTATCCCCATCATGAGCACACCCTTGGGAAACGAGAGCCCGCGATCCCTCGCCCGCTTGCTAAAAATATCTTCGCGCATCCTGAGCCACTTTTTAAGATTGAGGAATCCGCCTAACTCGTCGAACTCCATGGGTTGCGTGAAAAGTTCCAAGAGGCCGCTTTTTCGCACGATCTGACGCTTTTCTTCAAAGAGCACGGCCATGTCGTCCGGCGTGAGGCTCTTTTTGCCGGATAAGGTCTTGCGGAAGGCCTGCTGCGCCTGCTGGGTGGTGAGACCAGCCCCGGCCTTGATGAACAAGTCGCGCATGTCATCGGTGATAACGGATTGCAACTCGGCCCGATGCTTTTCTTTGGCTATTACTCCGGTTAAAAGGCGGTCGATCTCATCGGTTCTCGGCAAGGGCACGTCAACGAGCACGATGTCGCTGGTGATTTCCACGGGGATCTCGAGAATAGGCGAGGTAAGAAACACGGTCTTGTAGGTGTTTTCGATACGCTTGACCGTGTCTTTGAGCTTACGAATGACCGGCGGATTATCCTTGAGGAACACATGAATATCATTGATGATGAGAAACGCGGCTCCAGGCAGGTTCATGAACCAGTCCAGGGCGCCCATGATGGTGGGGTCAGGGATGACCTGTTCATCATTGAGCGTGACGCCCGTAGTGCACGACCATACGTATGTTTGGAACGGAGGCTTGAAAGCGGCTCCCAAAGAGCGCACTTCCGTTTCCAAGCGCCTGTCTTCTTCGGTCAACAAGTAGAGTAAAGAGGTTCTGGCGAGCACCATATCCTTAATCACTGCTCTCAACGTGTCTTTTTCAGCCATAGTGTCTCCAGTAAGAAAGCGAACTCCCCAACGTATATAAGAAGCGACAATCGCTCATTGGGAACTATCCAACTCCTTGGAATCTCGATGAGGTGATCCGGATCAAGGATGCGTCTACTCAGCGGTTCCTATTGGGTAAAGAACAGGGTCAAGGCAACGGCGCCGGAACCGGGACTATCCCTCCCTTCTTTTTATCATGTCCAAAGGACAATTGTAACTATCCATTAGAAGTTGAGCCGCCCCTTGAAATGATGGCGAGGTGGTCCGGATGAAAGCCGCCGTTTCTTCCGGTATTCACCGGGCGAAGATCGCTCTCATACCAATGTGCTGTCGAACGAGGAATATAGGTGAAAGACATTTTTGTAAGAGCAGGTTTCCCTAACTACTATGAAAGAATGTTTAAATGCACCGCAAGTGGCTTTTTCTCCTTGAGAAAAGGCACTTGCGGCTATTTTGAAAGTTCTTGGAGAGGGGCTGGGGGCTCAACTTTCTTTCAAGAAGGTTCTCTCCAATATTACTTCTTTTATTGCGCATTCGTATCAGGCCCGGTGATATGAGCGTGCGGCATAGACGAAGATGAAGGCTGGTTGTGTCCCATACACCGCCGACACCGGCTGCGTTAAATACCCAAATAAGCCTCTTTCACATGGTCGTTGTTGAGGAATTCGTCGCCCGTGCCGGACATGGTGATACGTCCGTTTTCGAGGATAAAGGCCCTGTCGCAGATACCCAGGGTGTGCTTAACGTTTTGCTCAACGAGCAGCACGGTCACGCCTTCGTCCCGAATCATTTCCACGATGCGGAAGATCTCGTAAACGAGGATGGGCGCCAATCCCAAAGACGGCTCATCGAACATGATAAGCTTGGGTAAGGACATCAGCCCACGACCGATGGCGACCATCTGTTGCTCACCGCCCGAAAGTGTGCCGGAGGCTTGCTTCCGTCTTTCCAGTAGACGCGGAAACAAGGTGTAGACTCGTTCCATGGTATCTTTGCGTTGAGCCTTTGCTTTTCCGCGAAGGGCTCCGGTCAGGAGATTCTCCTCGACCGTCATGTCGGGGAACAAGCGACGCCCTTCGGGCACATGGGCTATGCCGTGGTCGATTACGCTATGGGCCGGGAGTTTATCCAGGCGCACGCCTTCAAACTCAACAGTTCCACTACGCGGCTTTAACAGCGACGATACAGTCTTGATGGTGGTGGATTTCCCGGCGCCGTTTGCGCCTAAAAGCACCACGATTTCACCCGGACGGACATCAAAGGTCACGTCCCAGAGAACCTGAAGATCTCCATAATAGGCTTCGAGACGATCAACTTTGAGCACGATAATCCTCTCCAAAGTAAGCGGCTATTACTTCCGGGTGGGAAGCGATTTCGGACGGAAGGCCTTCGGTTATCATCATGCCGTGATTAATTGCCAGGATCCGGTCCGATATTGTCATAATAACCTTCATGATGTGTTCCACAATGATGATGGTTATCCCTGAATCACGTATTTTCTTGATAAGTTCTATTGCTTCATCGGATTCCGACGGGTTCAGACCCGCGGCGGTCTCATCCAGGAGCAGCAATTTGGGACGCGTCGCCAAGGCCCTGGTAATCTCGAGTCGCTTACGAGAAGCTATGGGCAAGCTCTTCGCCAGTTTATCCTGATAGTGATTCAATCCGCAAAAATCTATCATTTCCTCTGCGACTTTGACGGCTTCTCTTTTCTTGTTTACGTGAAGAAAAGCCGACGCTATTACGTTATCCATGACGGTCATGCGTCTCAAAGGCTTAACTATCTGAAATGTGCGACCGATGCCCTTTTGACATATTTGATGCGTCTTGAGACCTGAAATCTTTTCACCTCGAAAATATATCTCGCCATGGGTCAGAGGGAAAAATGCGTTAATCAGGTTGAACATCGTGGTCTTACCCGAGCCGTTAGGTCCGATAAGGCCGTAGATTTCACCTTCGTTGACCTGAAAACTCACATCGTTCACGGCGGCCAATCCACCGAAGAACTTCGTTATACCCGTTACTTCAAAAAAAGCCATGTTCGCCCTCAAACACTCCCGGTCTTGCCGAAGGAAAATTTTCTCTTGATTACGTCCCAGTCGCCCACCACGCCGTTCGGTAAATAACGGATCACGAATATTACGAGAAGCCCGAAACTAAGCACGTGAGCCTGACTGATGTATTTTACCGCCGTGTGCATGAAACTCCAGCCGGTGAGATTCGCCAGATAGATGAAGAGGCCGAATCCCGCCGTCCTGAAGAACTCCTGCACGGCCACCATGATAAAAGCGCCGATTGCCGGCCCGTAAATGGTGGCGACGCCGCCTACGATACCCACCAAGATGGCCATGATGGAAATGTCACCCAGCGCAAAGACTATCTTTGGGTCGATAAAACCCATGTAGTTCGTATAAAGCGCTCCGGTGAATCCAATAATGGCGGCAGAGATACACAGGGATACCATCTTATAATACACCGTGTTGATACCGAGGCTCTCAGCAGCCTCTTGGTCTTCACGAATGGTTACGAAGTAGTAACCAAGTTTAGAGTCCATAACCAATTTAATCACGATAATCGAGGTTACGGCTATCGCCAACATAATGTAATAATAAGGTTGTTTGGAGATAAAGGTTTGCAGCACCAGTATACCAACCATACCGTCGGTTAGGGATTCCCAGATGGTTGCGATATGTCGCAGGATTTCATTGAGGGCCAACGTCACAAGGGCGAAGTACGGCCCGCGCAGTCGAAAACTGATCCATCCGAATGGAAACGACAGAAGCACGGCGATAAATGCGCCTAAAGGCAAGCCCCACCAAGCGGAAATGCCGAGTTTGCTCATGAGTAGGGCGGCCGAGTAGGCGCCTACGCCGAAGAAGGCCGCCGTGCCGAAGGACACCTGTCCGGTGTAGCCTGAAATGAGGTTCCAGCCCGAACCCAAAGCCACCCACATAAGCACGAGGATCATGAGATGGAGGTAATAGGGGTCCCGGAGGATGAAGGGCAATACAAGTAAAACCGCCAATACTATAAGGGGAATTATATTTCGTTTCATGTGGTTCTAAACCTTCGTTAAACGCTTAAATCCGCCGGGGAGAAAAAGGAGCACGAGAACGAAGATGATAAGCCCGGTCATTTCTTCGTATTCCTGTCCTTTATAGGTGGATGCGAACGCCTCGGCGAGTCCCAGAGTCACACCGCCCAATATGGCGCCCACCGTAGACCCCATTCCACCCAAGATGGTGATGACGAAGGCTTTCGTGGTAAATGGTCGCCCAATGTCCGGAAACAAGTAGTAGACAGGTAAGAGGAGATTTCCCGCAGCGGCCACAAGAGCTGCGCCGATGCCCATGGTAATGGCCTTGATTCTTTCTGAATCGATTCCCATGACCTGAGCCGCCTCGGCGTCTTGAGCCACGGCTCGAATGGACCTACCCACATCCGTTTTCAAGAGAAAGAGAAACAGCCCTGCAGTAAGTAAGCAGGCCGAAAAAAAGGCAATGGTCAATGGGACGGAAAACGAGAGAGAAGCCAAATGAAGGGTCGAGGAAGAATACGAGGTCTGCACGGACAAGTAGTTGGATGTGAAGATGAAACGTATTACTTCCGTCAACACCATGGCGATTCCCACGGTCATGAGCACCTGGTTGTGGGGCAGAATCGCTTCTATATAAGCTAGAGGATTCAGTAAATACTTCTGAATGATGACGCCCATTATAAATAAGCTGGGCATGGTGACCAATAGGGCTACATAAGGGTCTAAGCCAAAATAGGTAAAACATACGTACGCTATGTACATGGCTACCATCATTAATTGGCCGTGAGCCAAGTTGATGATGCCCATAACGCCCATGATGAGGGTCATCCCCATACCTATAATCGCGTAAAGGCCACCCTTGAGTACTCCTGCAACTAGTGTTTGTAAAAATGTATCCATGCGCTTGTTCGAGGCCCGTCGATGGTATTTGATAATGGCTCACCGAGTCTGAGGCGGCTTGCCCCCGGTGATGACCCGAGAGGAGATGTATCTCCTTACTCTACGCCGACCGTCGCGCTTCCACGGGATCGGACGTCCGGCGGTGAACGGTTAAACATGTGGAATGGTTCTCGGGAACAGCGAACCATCCCGAAACATTGAAAAGGGATTCCCGGCGATCACCCGCCGTTGTCGGCGCTCGTTCCATACATGCGCGTATGTTTGAAGCGAAAACTCCGGCGTCCGAGGCTTGGTTCATTCAACCTTAGAGAGGTGATAGATCTATTCCATTTTCAATTCAGTTGTAAAAAGAGCGTAACGGTTCAACTAGGGGGAGCGTATCGGCCGAGAAGCGACCAATACCTCATAGAATCAATGTAATCGTTCACCGGGGGTCACTCAACCGCTTGAAATCACGTTGGAGCTGTTCGGAGAGGAGATGCGTCTCCTCTCCGGCTTTCATTGGGCGCAGAGCCGCCTCACGCCCGGTGAACCATTACTAATCAATTATTCGACCACGGAGGAACAGGAAAGATAAACGGAGCTGTGGCGAATTCTTTGGGCCATACGAGCACGGACTCGCCCTTTTGCCATTGGATCAAGAAGCTCGGCAGTTTGTTTTGCTGCGTCTTCTTGTCATACGCCACGAACTTCACCGGACCAAAGACGGTTTTGGTGTCCGTAGCGGCCAGAGCGTCTCTCACGCCCGCAGTATCCAGGGTCTTGGCTCGTTTGAGAGCGTCGGCTATGACTTGCATGGAAGCGTAGGCTTCGGCGCCGTGATACTCCGTGGAAACATCATATTTTTTCTTATAGGCGTCGTAGTATTCCTTTGCCCCGGGATAAGGCAGCGTTGGACCCCACAGGTCAACGGAAAACACGTTTTCACTGGCCTCACCCGCATTCTTGGGGAACTCGGGCATGGTAAAACCGGCGCCGCCGCCTATAAAAAGTCGGGGATTGAAATTGATTTCTCTAGCTTGGCGCATAAGCAGGCCCGCGTCCATAACGTATGAAATCATGTAGACGAAGTCGGGTTTTGCGGCTTTGGATTTTGTTAAAACGGGTTTGAAGTCGATGGCGCCTGATTCGTAGCCTTCCTTCACGATAACTTTTATACCGGCTTTTTCACAGAGTTCAGAAAACTCTTTGGCGCCCGATTGACCGAACAATGTGTTCTCATAGAGAAGAGCCACGGATTTCGGCTTCACGATTTCACTGAGGAAGGTCATAACCGCTTGGGGATAATCGCTCACGGGCGGACCAACGCGGAAGACGTAATTCCATTTTTGCTCGGTAATCTTGTCCGCCGAACCCGTTGTCACGAGAAAAGGCACTTTTCTCTGTTGAGCCGCTGCGGCCACAACAAAGGATACTGACGATGAATACCCACCCGAGAGGGCGACTACGTTATTGCTGGTAATTAACTTTTCTGCGGCGGATCTCCCCACATCGGGTTTTCCCGTGTCATCTTCGATCAAAAGTTCAATTTTCTTGCCGTTGATACCGCCGGCGTTATTAATCGCTTCCAATGCCATTAAGAATGAATTTTTTTCAATTTCGCCGAACTTGGCTTGCTCACCGGTTAACGGGAGAACAACGCCCACTTTAATTACGCCGCTGTCTTGCGCCCAAGAGGCAAGGCCACTTGACAGGCACAAAATCGAAAGAGCGGCTAAAAGAAACGCAGCTCGCTTCATGTCTGACTCCTACATTTTCTCACGGGATTTTTGGGGTAGACTACTCTTATAAATAACCGGTCGTAGTGTGCAGTGTCAAGGAAAATTGACTTCCCGGGCTTTCTTTACGCGCATGCGGCAGACGTCTCTGAATGAATCCCAAAGGGCTTTTCAACGTGAGCGCCTTACAATGAAAGGTTATTTTTTACCTCATCAGTCAAGAACCCTTTTCATATGCGTCGTACTCAGCGCGATAGCTCACAATGAGAAGCTCATAGGTCCGTACATCGGGAGTCGGCAAAGACAAGGCCACGTGTAGCGTTCACCAGGACAACCGCCGCCTGCGATTTCGTATGGGGCTGTCCGGAAGGCGGATGACTTTCCACTCCGGCTTTCACCTGCCGCAGAGGCGGCTCAAGCGCGCTAACGATTATAAGAAGGTTTATCGAAACTAAAAACCACTTCAGTCCATCTAATACAAGAGGGCGGAGAGTAAAGCTGATGCAAAGGATTAATCTTTGGGGCGGCTTTGGGGGACAAAATAAGTGAGGCCCCCTGAACCTTTGTGGTATAGGAGACTCAGCCGCGAGTAGTCTCGGTTCACCGGCAATCGGCCGCTCGAATTAGTATTGCAAGTGAGAGGCGGCTCGATCTCGGCGATTATTATTAGGTATGGCCTCTATGAGGAGAATTTCCATGAAAGTTTTAGGCCCATTATTCATTTTTTCACAATTACGAAGGCCGCATGTTTTAAGCGTTGTATGTGTTTTGGGAATACTATTGACCGCTTCCCCCTCTCATGCGGCGACATGGCCTATCGACCTTGAGTCTCGGCTCAATCAATCTCTTACGATTATGCGGAATATTATGGAGGCGCCCGACCGCGGAATACCTCGTGATTTGCTCCGCCAAAGCCGCGGTATCATCCTCATTCCTGAAGTTTTGAAGGCCGGCCTCGGCGTGGGAGCGAGTTTCGGAAAAGGCGTCGCCCTGGCGCGTGATCCCCGCACTGGAAAGTGGGGACCGCCAATCTTCATCTCGCTCTACGGAGGCAGCTTCGGATGGCAAATCGGTGTCCAAAGCACGGACGTAGTGTTACTCATCATGAGCGACGCGGGGCTTCGGAATATTTTAAAGGACAAGGTCACCATAGGAGCGGACGCCTCGGTAGCCGCCGGACCTGTGGGGAGAAACGCCTCTGCGGGCACGGACGCGGCGCTCTCTGCGGGGATTCTTTCGTATTCTCATTCCAAAGGCCTATTCGCGGGGGTAAGTATCAAGGGAAGCGTGCTCGAAATCGAGTGGTCCGCAAATGAGAACTACTATGGACCCGGTATAAACATACGAAATGTAGTGGACAATCATAGCGTTCCGCTCTCGCCGTCGGCTAGGCGACTTGTGCGGTATCTCAATCGTTTTTAGCCCGCGGTTAGTCTTGCATACATACGGCGCGGGGGTGATTGCCTCCGCGCTTCTCAAACGTTCCGGCGCTTTGTGCGCGTAAGCAGCTTCGTTTGAAGACCAAAAAAATGGCGGCCAAATATTGACCGCCCAGCTTCATTCAATTCCATATTAAAAGGGTTATACGACGCCAAGCAACAGAAGCACCAAAATCACGACCAAAACGAGTCCCAATCCACCACTTGGACCATAGCCCCAACTTCTACTATGCGGCCACGCGGGAAGCGCTCCCACGAGAAGCAATATCAACACCACCAGCAATAGTGTGCTTATCATTGTTTGTTTCCTCCGGTTGTGGGAAATCTCGGTAATTCCAAGGTTTCCTGTGTTAATGTAAAGATGAACTCATCTCTCGTTCGATTCACTTAATTGTTTGCATCATTATGGGACACCTAAGGTGAGTCGGCTCTCCCTCAGGAATCCCACCGAGCCTTAATGACAAATCATTCAGTAAGAGTATGTGTATAATATGAGAATTTGGTCGCCTCCGCCGGGATATATCAATTGTTATGTCAAGTATCATTTAGGTGCAGAGGCGACTTTTATCTCTACAACCATGACCCCCGAATCCACTAGGGTAGAATTGTTGAAGGATCGCGGTTGCTGTTCATATATAAGCATAATATGTGCCGGCTAGTGTCATTTTGTATTTGTATTATATTTCAATATGTTGCCTATTTACATTTTCGTATATATTCTCTCGATTTCCTGAAACCAACCCCTGTGTGATTAAAAAAAGCCCGTAGCCCTACTTAAAGTGTACAAAAAACATCCATGCTCACTGTTTTTTACCCCGCCTACACGCTTCTTGGCCTTTCCTAACCTAATCGCGGGTCAAAAAAAGTAAAAAACCTCGCTGTTCTTGATTACTCAAGAGGATCGAATACTTTTATCAAACAGAATCTATCACCAACGAGGTGAGTATATTTTACGACAAAACGTGCTTCCTTTCCAATATGAAGTTGAGCAAAAGACGGAGGTATGACGTTTGCGGGGGCGCCGATTTATTTGAAATTCGCTCATGTGATGGAACTGCGGCGTTTGTTAGCGGAGAAGATCCGGGCCGGGTACTTCGGCGCGGCAGGCGACTCTTCGTTCGACTCGTTGGAGGGCATCCGTCGAACGACATATTCTTTGAAGCTCGGAAAAGGATGTTGTGTTTATGCGATTCGGGTTAGTCAAGGCAGAGGGGGGCACAGTAAAGCTTGAGGGAGGCTGAAACGAGCTACGGGGGATAGCTCGTTCAAAAATCGCCCGGATCTAAGAAAAATCGTACGCTCTTTCGGAATCCGCGCAACAAAAACCAATTTCGCCGATTCCGACGCGCTGGGATTCCTCGACATCGTGTCCTTTGAAGTCCCAAGCACACATCGTCCAAAGGAGACCGTAAGCATTCAGTTGTTAGCGGCAAATCGCGGTTGCTATCCAAGAAAATTAGATACTTATAGCATCGCTCCCGCACGTAAGTGAAGGGTTACAGGAGACCATGGATTGTGGTTGACACCCCCTTTGCCATCCGCTAATCTATAATTAATAAGGAACTGGTTTCTATATTGGTAGATCATGCTCAATGGACGGTCCGGTAATGAGCAATAATGGGGGAATGGAAAGGAGAAACTGTGTTATGAAAATGAAGACCGCAACTCTATCCGTAGTCGTTGGAGTAATTGTCGTCTCGCTATTTGGATCGCCCCTCTTGGTTCACTCTGAATCCGAGAAGCCGCCGTCCAGTTACATGCCGGTAGTCATTACGGAGACTTTTGACACGATAATGGCCAAGTGGAAGGCGGCAAAACCGGAAATCGAAAAACGCCATACGGATCTTATGAATACTAGGTATGATTTGAGCGATCGTCCCGCCAGGTCTGTTACCATGGCTCATGGTAAGCCTATCCAGGAAGGGGTGCGAGTCAAACTACCGGAGGGAGTGACCTGGGAGAAATTGGGCGCGATGACTCCCGAAGAGATTCAGGAAAAAGATGTTTTTCCAGCTGGATTGTTTCCTCTTCCGCATCCGAACCATCCTGAAGGCGGCATGGTTTTTCCCAAAACTCATATTGAAGAAATCAAAAAACAAGAAAGCCGCGATCTCACCCGTTTTGATCTTGATTTCGATATCCCGGCTCACTTTCTACCCGAGACCGCTCCCGCCGTATACTTAACTACTCGGACGGACTTGGGAG